>NZ_JBSGEL010000037.1:0-80108 GCF_053602875.1 Kitasatospora sp. NPDC004289
GCGTGGCCGAGTGCGCCGAGCGCGCCGGCCAGGGCGGGCAGGTGGCCGCCCCGCGGGTCGGCGGCGTGGGCGGCCGCCAGCAGGTCGGCGGCCCGCTCGGGGGGCACCTCGCCCGGGTGCTCGGCCATCCAGCGCTTCACCTCGCGCACCGGCACCGGGAGTTCGGCGGGCGGCAGGGCGTCGGCGGCGGTCCGCAGGGCGGCCAGCTGCCGGGACACCCCGGCCGGGCTGCGCAGGTGGGCGAGCTTGCGCCCGCCGGTGGCCGCCAGGGTCCGGGCCACCTCCCGGGCGCCGCGCGCCACGGCCAGCCGCCCGGCGATCAGCAGCAGGTCCAGGCAGGGGCGGTGCGAACCGGCCGCGTCCAGGTAGCCGACCCAGTGGGCCAGCCGGACACCCAGCTCGGTGTCGTTCGGGTAGCCCCCGGCACCGGCCAGCAGCTCGACCGCCGCCGCCCAGCGCAGCCGGATGTCGGCGTAGGCCTCCGCCTCCTCCACGTCCGGGAGCTGGCCCAGCGCCTCCTCGCGGCGGCCGAGCGCCGCGAACTCCAGCGCCCGGCCCACCGCCAGCTTGCGGCGGTCGTCCTCGTCCAGCCGGCGGCGGGCCGCCACCTGCGCCAACTCGGCCAGCCGGTAGGCCTCCAGGGCCTCCTGGTGGCGGCCGAGGCGGTGCAGCGCGGAGGCGCGGCCGTGCCCGAAGGCCAGCGAGACCTGCTCGCCCGCCGCCAGGATGCGGGCCTGGGCCCGGTCCAGGTGGGCCAGCGCCTCCTCCGGGCGGCCGCCGTCCTCCAGGGTGTCGGCGTACTCCCGGGAGAGGCAGTCGAAGCAGGCCCGGGCCGGCTCCACCCGCGCGAGCGCCTCCTCCAGCACCGCCAGCCGCTCGGGGACGTAGCCGGGGCCGTCGATGTTGGCGTGGCAGATGGTGAAGTCCTGGACGGCGCAGACCGCCTGCGGGCACCCCTCGGTCTCCGGGCGGTGGGCGAACTCCAGCAGGGAGACCGCCTCGGCCAGGGCGGCCTCGCCCTGGTGACGCTTGTTCAGCAGGTTCTGCAGCCGCCAGTGCCGCAGGAAGACCTCCACCCAGGGCAGGCCGAGCGCCCGGGCCGAGGCCAGCGCCTCCGGGAAGACCGCGTCCAGCTGCTCGTTGCGGCCCTCGACGGCGTGGCCGGCGATCTCCGCCAGCGCGGTGGCCAGCCGGTGGTGACCGGCCTCCACCAGCCGGGCGTGGCTGTCGTGCACCCAGGCCCAGATGTCGGTGGTCATGCGTCCTCCCCCTCGACCGGGGCATCGGTGGCCGGGACATCGGTGGCCGGGACATCGGCGACCGTGGCGTGCGGCACCTCGGCGGGCGACACCTCGGCGGTGAGTGCCGCCACTGCCGTGCCGATGCCGCCGAGCGCGGCGGTGAGGTCGCCGGCGGACGAGCCGGAGGCCGCCGCCATGATGACCTTGAGCGAGCGGAGCAGCCCGGCCGCCGTGGCACTGCCGGTGTGCCCGGCGCGGTAGGCGGTCAGCAGCTGACGGACGGACGGGGCGGAGAGGTTGAGGTAGAGCCGGGCCCGGACACCGCCGTCGGTGCGGCCGGTGAAGGCCCGGGCCAGCCGGAGCGCGGCGGAGGGGATGCGGCTCTCGGCCTGCTCGCCCTCCAGCCGCGCCTTCAGCTCCGCCTCGCGGTCCGGCACCAGCACCAGGGGCAGCCCCGGCGGGTCGAACCGGGCCGGGACCAGCTGCTCGCCGGGATCCGTCAGGGCTGCCGTCAGCCAGCCGAACTCCTCGGCCGCCAAAGGCCGTTCGGGATCGCGGAAGAGCTCGCGATTGCCGCTCTCGCCGCCCAGCTCGACCAGCCGGCACTCGCGCTGGCGGGCGTAGCGACGCAGGAAGGGCAGCACCGCGTACCGGTCGCCCCGGGCGATCGGCACCTGCATGGCCCGGTAGAGCATCTCCTCGAAGCCGCCCTCGGAGCCGAGCGCCACGTGCACCGCACCGTCCCCGGCGGCCCGCATCGCGCCGGCGGTCAGTTCGCCCTGGGAGGTGGGCACGGGCACGTCGTCGGCGAGCAGGGTGAAGAGGCGCTCGTCGCAGAGCGCGGCGCCGAGCAGCTCCTGGCCGTGCCGGGTCAGGATCCGCCGCCAGACGGCGGGGTGGAGCCGGGCGGTCTCGTACAGGCCGTCCACGATGGCGTCGGCGAGCACCTGCTGGAGCGCGCGGTAGTGCCCGTCGCGCTGCAGGTCCTCCCGGCTGGCGGTCGGGGTGAGCAGGTCGGACTCGATCACGCCGCCGATGAAGCCCGCCCAGGTGGGCAGCAGGTCCCGGGCGTCCTCGGTCAGCAGCATGCCGCGCAGGTAGACCGCGAGTTCGCGGTTGTCGGTGGAGCCGTAGCTGCCGCCGTCCTGCACCCAGAGCAGGCCGACGGCGTCGCTCGCGCCGTCCACCGGGGTGACCGGCAGGGTGGCGAGCGGCGGGAAGCGGCGGCCGAAGCCGGCCGCGAAGTGCAGCCGGGCCGTCTCCGACTCCCCGTCGGGCAGGGCCCGTTCCGGTCGCCAGGGGACCGGGAGGTCGTTCACCGGGTTCGGGTCGTCGCCGACCAGGACGGGGACCGGCAGCAGTACGCAGTACCGGGTGAGCACCTCGCGCAGGGTGTACTCGTCGGCCAGGGCGGCGTGTTCGGGCTTGAGCAGCAGCTCCACCAGGGTGCCCGGGGCGGCCCGCGGCCCCACCGGCTCGACGGCGTACTGCTCACCGCCCCTGCTGGAGTAGCGGTGGCCGACCCCGGGCTCGCGGTGCGAGGTGGTGGTGACGGTGACCTCGTCGGCGATCGAGAAGGCCGAGAGGAAGCCGAGGCCGAATGCGCCGATCAGTTCCTGACTACCCGTCAATTCCCTTAGAAGTCTGGTGTATCCACTGCCCACGGTGGCGAGGTAGGCGTGGATCTCCGGTTCGGTCAGACCCGCCCCGGAGTCCTCGATCCGGATCGTCCGCCGGGCCGGATCGGCCCCCACCCGGATCACCGCGCCGACGGTGCTGCCCGGCGCCTCCAAACTCCTGCGGGTGTGCGAATCATGGGCGTTCTGGACGAGTTCGCGAAGGGCCACCAATGGGGTGGAGTAGAGATGGGTGGCCAGGACCCCGACCAGTCCCCCCAGGTCCACCTCGGTCGTGCGCAGATTCCGTTCCGGCTGCCGACCGGGCTCAAGGTCTTCCGACATGAGGCCCAAGTCTGCCAGTCGGACAATCCACCTACCAGGCTTTTCGCTTTACCGTTACCTGGCCCCGAGTTCGCCGCCGAGTCGGCGACGGAACCGCAGGTCAGGAGGGGGGAAATCAACCGGAGTGACCCCCTTCGACATTTGCCGCCCCCCACGTCCGTGACTCGCCCGTTACTCGTTCGGGCGAACCGGCCGGGCGGCCATTGAAGTCAATCGGCCGACTGGGGAATGCTGGTCACGCGACGTCAGGCACCGGCACGTTACGGGGCGGCCACCCCGAACGCGCCACATTCGCACCAGTTAGCAGGGAGACCACCGTGTCCCGAATTCGCGCAGCCGCCACCGTCACCGCCCTCGGCGCCATTCTGCTCCTCGGAGCCGGCACCGCCCACGCGGACAACGGCGCCGGCGCCGCGTACGGCTCCAACAGCAGCGTGGTGAGCAACACCGGCTCGGGCAACATCGTCGGCAGCGTCAACGGCAACGGGAACGCGACCCAGCAGGCCGCGACCGGCTCCGGCGCGGCGAACCAGAACAACAGCGCCGGGGTGGCCGGCAACTCCGGCGGCATCGGCGTGATCCAGGGCAACGGCGCGTTCACGCACTCGGTGTACTACCCGTTCGTGCTGTACTGACCCACCTCGTCGTGGTGACCCCGCAGGGGCGGGCCCGGCCGGGCCCGCCCCTGCTCCATGTCCAGGGCGGTCAGGCCCGACACTGCTGCGGCGAGATCGGTCAGACACTGCGTCAGGTCGGGCCTGGCCCAGCCGCCCCGCACCCCGTCGTTGACCAGCGCGAACATCGCGTGCACCCTGATCCGGGCCTCGGCCGGGCCGTACTGCGGCCGGACCCGCCGGAGCAACTCCACCCACGTGCGCAGGAACTCGCGGCGGAAGGCGACCGCCGCCCGCCGGTCCGGCGCGGCCAGCCGCTCCGTCTCGCTGACCATCGCGCCCAGGTGGTCGCCGTGCCGGCGTGCGAAGTCCACGTACGCCCCGAGCCCGGCCGCGAGCGCCGCCGCCGGGCCGCCCGCCGCCGCCATCGGCGCCGACACCTCCTGCCGCAGCCGCTCCCGGCAGCGCTCCAGGGCCGCGGCCAGCAGTTCGGCCTTGGTGCCGAAGTGCTTGTAGACGCTCGGCCCGGCGATGCCGACGGCCGCGCCGAGCCGGTCCGTGGTCACGTTGTCGAAGCCGTACCGGTGGAACAGCACGACGGCGGCGGTCAGCAACTCCTCCCGGCGGGAGCCCGGGGGCGGCGGGCCGTCCGCCGCGACGGAGCACGGCCTGGACGACGACGACGGCAGCGGCGTCGACAGCACCGCGGTGGTCAGCTCGCCGAGCAGTCGCTCGAACCGCCGCCGGGGCAGCACGAAGCTGTGGTTCGACAGCCCGCCGAGCGCGGAGAGCGCCGACCAGCAGAGCAACTCGGCGTCCGGGAGCGTCAGTTCGGGCCGTGAGCGGCGGAGGGTGGTGGCCATGGCCGCCACCTCGGCGCGCAACTCGCGACGCAGCAGGGCCCGTTGGGCCGGCGGCAGCAGCCGGGCGTCCCGCTGCCAGAGCGTGCCCAGTGCCCGGTGGTCGATCGCGGCCGGGGCCAGGGCGGCAGCCAGGGCGGACGGCCCGCCGGGCACCGCTCCTGCCTCGTCAACGCTCTCGACCGCGGCCGTCCCGCCAGGCGGGTTGAGCTCGGTCGGCGCGGAGGAGCCGGCCCGGACCGCCTCGCGGAGGGCGCGGAGGTGCGAGTCCAGGACCTGGCGGAGCAGCTCGGGCTTGCCCGGCACGTGCCGGTAGAGCGCGGGGGCGGTGATGCCCAACTCCCCCGCCAGCTCCGCCATCGAGACCCGGTGGTACCCGTCCCGGTGGAACCGCTCCCCCGCGACGCCCAGGATCTGCGCCTTCCGCCCCGGCGGCCGCCTCGTCGCCACCCTCGCCCCCTGCCGACCGCACCCGAGCACTCCGCGAAACCGCCCGGCCAGGGTAGCAACGATTCACTTGACGGTCCGTCCGAAGCCCGAACACGGGACGGACGGGATCAGGAAGTGCTGGACACCGGAAGCTACCGCCGATTAACTTGAGCCGCGATCAGAGCCGCCTCCGGGCCGCCACGAAGGGAGCGCCGCCGTGCGCCGCACCGTGTTCGACGAGGACCACGAGGCCTTCCGGGAGACCATCCGGGACTTCATCGCCAAGGAGGTCGTGCCGGTCTACGAGAGCTGGGAGAACGAGGGCCACCCGCCCCGCGACTTCTACCGCAAGCTCGGCGCGCTCGGCGTCTACGGCATCGAGGTCCCGGAGGAGTACGGCGGCGCGGGCCAGACCGGCTTCAAGTACCAGGCCGTGGTCAGCGAGGAGTGCGCCCGGGCCGGCGTCACCTTCGGCTCCTCGGGCGTGCACACCGGCCTGGTGCTGCCCTACCTGCTGGAGTACGCCACCGAGGAGCAGAAGCAGCGCTGGCTGCCGGGCTTCGTCTCCGGCGACATCATGACCGCCATCGCGATGACCGAGCCGGGCGCCGGCTCCGACCTCGCGGGCATCGCCACCACCGCCAGGCTCTCCGAGGACGGCACCCACTACGTCCTGAACGGCGCCAAGACCTTCATCACCGGCGGCGTGCTCGCCGACCTGGTGCTGGTCATCTGCCGCACCAGCCCGTACGACCCGGCCGACCGCCGGGCCGGGCTCTCCATCCTCTGCGTGGACACCACCTCGGAGGGCTACGCCGTCGGCCGCAAGCTGAAGAAGATCGGCCTGCGCACCTCCGACACCGCCGAACTCTCCTTCACCGACGTGAAGGTGCCGGTGGGCGACCTGCTCGGCGAGGAGGGCAAGGCCTTCGCCTACCTGACCCACAACCTGGTCCAGGAGCGGCTGGCCATCGCGGTCGGCGCGTACGCCTCCTCTGCGGCGGCGGTTCGCTTCGCGGTGAGTTACGTCAAGGACCGCAAGGTGTTCGGCCAGGCGGTGGCCGAGTTCCAGAACACCAAGTTCAGCCTGGCGGACTGTCAGGCGCAGGTGCTGGCCCAGGAGTCCATGGTGGACCGGGCGCTGGAGCTCTACCAGAACGGGCAGCTGACGGTGGCCGACGCCGCCGCGACCAAGCTGTTCTGCACCGAGTCGGCCTCCCAGGTGATCGACAAGTGCCTGCAGCTGCACGGCGGTTACGGCTACATCCTGGAGTACCCGATCGCCCGGCTCTACACCGACAACCGGGTCTTCCGGATCTACGGCGGCACCAGCGAGGTCATGCGGACCATCGTCGCCAAGTCGCTCGGCCTGTAGGTCCCCCCGACCACGCCCGGCGGCATCCCCCACGATCCGCCGCCGGACGTGCGGCAGCGGGCCGCTCCCCCATCGGCCCGCTGCCCAATCCTCGTGTTCCGTCCGTCAGTTGTGCTGCCCCGGGTGCTGCGGGTGCTCCGCGCGCCAGGCGTCCCAGCCCGCCATCGAGGCCGCCCGGGCGTGCTGGAAGGTGCGCTGGGCCATCTCGCCCGGCGGGGTCTCCAGCTGCCGGACCCAGCCGCGGCCGGCCGAGAGCAGCGCCGCCCCGACCATCGCGGTACCCGCGAGGCCGACCAGCGCACCCACCCCGGTCAGCACCACCCCGGTGGCCAGCAGGCCCCGGTTGACCTCGAACCCGCCGATGAACTTCTGATACGTCGCCATGCCACCCACCTTCGGCGAGGGCCCGCCAGGGTGCACGCCGGACTGCTCCAGCGGGGGCGCGAGGGACGTAGGTGGTGATGCCGGGGGCGCGGGGCTCTGCCGATGTGCGGCTCCGCCGCGGGGCGCGCCGGGGAACGGCAGCACGTGCAACTGGCTGACGTGCCCCGATCTGGCGCTGGGCCGCCTTCCGCACTCGCGCAGTTCCTCGCGCCCCCGGGGGTTTCACCCCAGGACGCGGCCGGCCGAGAGGTCCAGGGCGCGCAGCATCTGTTCGCCCGTCAGGGACTGGGCCGGGTCGACGAGCCACTGGGTGACGGTGCCGGCGAGGAGGGCCTGGTAGAAGGCGCCGAGGAGCACCTCGTCCTCGCTCTCGGGGGCGCGTTCGCCGCTGACCATGTGGGCGATCTCCAGCCGGGCCAGCCGCTGGACCTTGGCGAACTGCTCCCGGATGTCGGGCAGGTCGTCCATCCGCGCGATCACCTCGAACTGCGCCGCCCAGAGCCCGTGGTACTCGACCATGGTCGACCGGATCCCGTCCCAGACGGCGACGAACCGCTCCCGCGGCGTGCCCCCGACACCGGCCGTGGCCGCGTCGACGGCGTCGCCCCAGCCGCCGATGGCCTCCATCATCGCCTGGTTGAGCAGCGCCTCCTTCGAACCGAAGTGGTAGCCGATCGCGGCCAGGCTGACGCCCGCCGCCGTGGCGATGTCCCGTGCGGTGGTGCGGCTGTAGCCCTTCTCTGACAGGCAGCGCTTGGCGCCGTCGAGCAGGTCCTCACGATTTCCCATGCCCGGAAGCGTACGCCGCGGGCGAGACGGATGTCTTGCACATCCGTACTAGACATTTGTCTGACACGCCCGTACGGTTCTTCTCGTGACCACAACCCACGGCCTCGCCGGCCGCCGCGAATGGACGGGCCTCGCCGTCCTGCTCCTGCCGACCCTCGTGATCGCCACGGACATGGGGATCCTGTTCTTCGCCGTCCCCTTCATCAGCACCGAGCTGCGGCCCAGCGCCACCGAGCAGCTCTGGATCATGGACATCTACTCGTTCCTGCTGGCCGGGCTGCTCATCCCGATGGGCGCGCTGGGCGACCGGATCGGCCGCCGCCGCCTGCTGATGGCCGGGGCGCTCGGCTTCGCCGCCGCCTCCGTGCTGGCCGCCACCGCGGACGGCGCCGGGCAGCTGATCGCGGCCCGCGCCCTGCTCGGGGTGACCGGGGCGACGCTGATGCCCTCGACCCTGGCGCTGATCCGCAACATGTTCCACGACCCCAGGCAGCGCACGGCCGCGATGGGCGCGTGGGGCGCCGCGACCATGGCCGGGGCCACCCTGGGACCGGTGGTCGGCGGGCTGCTGCTAGAGCACTTCACCTGGAGCGCCGTCTTCCTGCCCGCCCTCCCGGTGATGGCGCTGGTGCTGCTGACCGCCCCGTTCCTGCTGCCCGAGTACCGCAGCCCGCAGCCCGGCCGCTTCGACCTGGCCGGCGCACTGCTCGCGGTCGCCTCCGTACTTCCCACCGTCTACGGGATCAAGCACTTCGCGGTGGACGGCTGGAGCACCGGGGCCGCGGCGGCCCTGGCCGCCGGGGTGCTGCTCGGCGGGGCGCTGGTGCGGCGGCTGCGGACGGCGGCCACGCCGCTGGTCGACCCGGCGCTGTTCCGCAACCGCACCTTCTCCGGCGCGGTGGTGGTCAACACCCTCACCATGCTGGCCATGATGGGCTTCACTCTCTACACCTCGCAGTACCTCCAACTGGTGCGCGGGATGGCCCCGTTGACCGCCTCGCTGTGGGCACTGCTGCCCAGCGTCGGGGTCTTCGTCACCGCCGGGGCCTCCGGGGCACTGGCCGGGAAGGTCCGGCCGGGAGTGCGGCTGACGGGTGGTCTGGTGATCGCCGCCGCCGGGTTCGCCCTGATGACGCAGGTCCGTCCTGACTCCCCGCTGGCGCTGATCCTGGTGGCGGCCGGGGTGCTGGCCGCCGGGACGGTGGCCGCGATGATGCTCACCGCCGAGCTGGTGGTCTCGGCCGCACCGCCCGAGCAGGCCGGCGCCGCCTCGGCGGTCTCGGAGACCGCCACCGAGCTGGGCGCCTCGCTGGGGATCGCGCTGCTCGGCGCGGCCGGCGCGGCGGTCTACTCCGCCCGGCTGGACGGCGGCCTGCCGAACGGCCTGCCGGCCGAGCTCGCGGCGGTGGCCCAGGACACCCTGGGCGGGGCGGTCACGGTGGCGGCGCAGCTGCCGGGCGAGCTCGGCGGGCAGCTGCTCACGGCCGCCCGGGACGCCTTCGCCGACGGCATGCACCTGGCCGCCGCGGTGGGCCTGGTCACCATGCTGCTCGGGGCGTTCCTGGCCCACCGCATGCTGGGTGACCTGCCCGTTCCCGCCCCGGCGGACGAGGCCGCCGAGCCCTCGGCCGGGCAGCCGGAGCTGGTCCAGACCACTGGGCGGGCAACGCTCACGTGAACACCTGGTTTTCGCCCGATGTTTCAGGACCGCTGTATACGTCGGCCGGGCGGGCCATGCATACTGGCCGAGGTGGGGCAAGTTCGCCCGACCCATGAAACAGCGAGTAATCCGAAGGGACCGGTGGTCAGGGATGCTGCGCAACGGTCTGGAGCCCTGGCACCTTCTCGTGGTGCTGGCTGTGGTCATCCTGCTTTTCGGTTCGAAGAAGCTGCCCGAGATGGCGCGCGGCCTCGGCAAGTCGATGCGCATCCTGAAGGCCGAGACCAAGGCCCTGCGCGAGGACGACGCCCAGGCCGCCGGCACCCCGGCCGCCCCGGCGGGCGGCACGGCGCAGAGCACCGCCACCGAGCAGCCCCGCCAGGCGGTCGAGCCGACCGTCATCACCAAGGCCGCCGAGCCGAGCGGCCAGCAGAACAAGGCCTGACCCGCCACCACGGCCGGTCCGCACCGGGCCGCCGGTCCTCCCCTCGGGGACGGACCGGCGGCCCGGTGCTTTGCCGTGTCCGGCCGCGGTCTGACTGGCTGTCGGAAAAGTTCTGTTATCTCCTGGTGTGCACCGATCCACACCGCAGGAGGTACGGATGGCCGACCCGACCGGCTCCACCGAGGTCGAGGAGCTGCGACGTCGGCTCGCCCTGCTGGAGGAGCGGCAGGCACCGCCCCGCCGGCACCGCGTCAGGTCCGCCTTCGCCGTCCTGCTGGTCCTGCTGGCCGCCGTGCTCACCCCGCTGAGCGTGGTGGCCGCCTGGACCAGGGCCGAGGTCGGCGACACCGACCGGTACGTGGCCACCATGGCGCCGCTGGCCGAGGACCCGGCGATCCGGGCCGCCGTGACCGACCGGGTGACCGCCGAAGTGATGAAGTACCTGCCGGTCGACACCCTGCTGGAGCAGGTCGCCCCCGCCGACCGGCCGCTGCTCGACAAGGCGCTCGGCGCCCTGGGCTCCACCCTCACCAACGGCCTGACCGGATTCGTCCACGGCCAGGTCGAGAAGGTGGTGGACAGCGACGCCTTCGCCACCGTCTGGGTGACCGTCAACCGGAACGCGCACGCCGCCGTGGACCGACTGCTCACCGGGGAGGGCGGCGGCGCCGTCGAGGTCCAGGGCGACACCGTGACGCTGGACCTCGCCCCGCTGATCGACCAGGTGAAGAACCGGCTGGTCGCCCAGGGCCTCGGGGTGGCCTCGAAGATCCCCGAGGTGCACACCGACTACGTCCTGGTGCAGTCGGACGCCATCCCCAAGGCGCGGACCGCCTTCCGGCTGCTCGACCTGGCCGGTTTCTGGCTGCCGGTGCTCACCGTGCTGATCGCGGCGGGCGGCGTGCTGCTGGCCGGGCGGCGGCGCCGGGCCCTGGTCACCGCCGCGCTGCTGGTGGCCGGCGGGGCGGCGCTGCTCGGGCTGGGCCTCGCCGTCGGCCGGGCGTTCTACCTGGACCGGCTCCCGGCCGGGGTGAGCCAGGACGCCGCCGCGGCCGTCTTCGACGCCCTGGTGCACTACCTGCGGACCACCGTGCGGGCGGTGGTCGCGCTCGGCGTGCTGGTCGCGCTCGGCGCCTGGCTGACCGGGGCGGGGCGGTGGGCCGGGACCGTACGGCGGCTCTGGGCGGCCGGCTTCGGCGCCGTCCGGACCACCGCAGCGCGGGCCGGGCTGCGGCTCGGTCCGGTGGGGCGCTTCGTCCACCGGTACAAGGCCTGGCTGGGGTGGACGGGGGTGGCGGCCGCCGCGCTGGTGCTGGTGTTCTGGAGCTACCCGACCGGGATGGTGGTCTTCTGGACCGGCTTCGCCCTGCTGGGCGGGCTGGCGGTGCTGGAACTGCTGGACGAGCGGCCGGGCGAACGGCCGGGCGAAGCGGCCGCACCGTGACGGGGTCGGAGGAGGACGACGGCTCCGGGCACCGGGTCGACCGGGTGGGCTGGCTGTTCGGGGCGGGCGGGGCCGCGGCGCTGCTGGTGGCCTACTTCACCGTGCCGCTCGGCGCCTTCGGCCCGCACCACCCGGTGCCCAGCTGGCTGACCTTCGCCGGGGCGCTGACCGTGCTGGCCGGGTACCTGCTCCGGGAGATCCGCCGCGAGTACCTCGGCCTGCCAGGCCGCCCGGCGATGGCGATCCTGCTGCTCAGCGCGCTGACCCTGGTGGTCTTCGCCTCCACGTACTACGCGCTGGCGCACGAGTTCACCGGGCTGACGACCCGGATCGACGCGCTCTACTTCACCGTGGTCACCCTCGCCACGGTCGGCTTCGGCGACGTCACCCCGTCCGGGCAGTCGGCCCGGGTGGTGGTGATGCTGCAGATCCTCTACACCCTGGTCTTCCTGACCGCCGGGGCCACCACCGTCAGCCGCCGCCTGCACGAGCGGCTGGCCGAGCGGGCCGAGGCGCGGGCCGAGGAGCCGGGCCGGGGGCGCCGCCACCGGAACCAGCGGCACGAGGGGGCCTGAGCGATCAGCCGACCAGGGCCAGGACGGCGCCGATCTTGGCCTGCCAGAGCACACTGGTCTCGGTGTCGATGGCGTGCCGCTTGCCCAGGTCGCGGACCAGCTTCTGAGCGTCCCTCAGCGAGCGCGCGGCGTCGTCCGTCTGGCGGTCGTTCAGGGCGTCCGCGGCCTCGTCCAGGCGTTCCAGCAGGTCCTGCTGCCTGTCCCGGTCCCGGTCGAACTCGCTCTGGGCCACGGCGGCGCGCAGCGCGGACAGCGCGGTGCCCGGGCCGGGCTTGGCGCTCGGCGAGGGCTTGGTGCTCGGGCTGGGCTTGGCCGAAGGGGTCGGGCTCGGGGTGGGCGAGGGGCTGGCGGAGGCCGAGGCGGGCGCGGTCGGGCTCGGGGCCGCCTTGGGGGCGCCCTTGCCCGGGCCGCCCGCCGTGAGCACCACGACCACCGCCGCCGCGGCGATCGCGGCGACCCCGGCACCCGCGTAGAGCAGCGGGTTGCGCCGCCGGGCTGGCGGCTCCTCGTACGGCTCGTAGGGCTGGGCGTCGTACTGCTGCTGGGCGCCGTAGGGCTGGGCGCCGTACGGCTGGGCCGGGAAGCCGGCCTGGTGCGGCACCGGGGGCATGACCGAGGTCGCCTGCTGGGCGCCGCCGTACGGGACCTGGCCGGGCACCGCCGTGACCGGGGGGATCACCTGGGTGGCCGCGAGCAGTTCGCTGGTGCGGTCGGCCGGGCCGTGCAGCGGGACGGCGGAGAGCAGCTCGGCCCGGGCGGTGGCGGCGTCGGCCGGGCGGTCGGCCGGGTTCTTGGCGAGCAGCCGGAGCACCACCGCGTCCAGGGCCGGGCTGAGTCCGGGGCGGCGGTAGGAGGGCGGGGCGGGGTGGGCGCCGACGTGCTGGTAGGCGATGGCCACCGAGTTGTCACCGCCGAACGGGGGCGCCCCGGTGAGCATCTCGGTGAGCACGCAGCCGAGCGAGTAGAGGTCGGAGCGGCCGTCCAGCGGGCTCGCGGTGGCCTGCTCCGGGGAGAGGTAGGAGGCGGTGCCGAGCACCTGGGCGGCCTGGGTGAGCTGGGCGCCGGAGGAGCCGGCCCGGGCGATCCCGAAGTCCACCACCTTCACCCCGCCGTCGTGGGTGATCATGATGTTGCCCGGCTTGATGTCCCGGTGCACCAGCCCGGCCGCGTGCGCGACCTCCAGGGCCTCGCAGACCGCGGCCGCGATGCCGACCGCGCGCTCCACCGGGAGCCAGGTGGTGTCGGCGATCAGCCGGCCCAGCGTCTGGCCGTGGACCAGCTCCATGACGATGTACGGCGAGCCCTGGTCCACCCCGGAGTCGAAGACCGTGACGATCCTCGGGTGCACCAGGCGGGCGGCGTTCTGGGCCTCCTGGGCGAAGCGCTCGGCGAACCGGGGGTCGTCGGCCAGGCCGCCGTTGAGCAGCTTCACCGCGACCGGACGGCCGAGCTGGTGGTCGTGCCCGCGGTGCACGGTGGCCATGCCGCCGACGCCGAGGACCTCGCCCAGCTCGTAACGCCCGTTCAGTATCCGGCCGATCACCCCGACCACTCCCCTTCCGCGCCGCCCGGTCGCCTCGGCCCGGTGGCCGCGCACCCGTGCACCATAGCGGTTGTCCGGCAGGGGTCAGCCGCCCGCCGGGGGCACCTGGAGGCTGCCGTACCGCTGCATCCGCTGCCAGCGCAGCCGGGATCCGGCCAGGGCGGTGCAGACGGACTGGATCACCACCAGGTACATCAGCTGCCGGTAGACGAACTGCTGGAGCGGGAGCGTCCAGAGCGGGCCGAGCCGCTCGCCGTCCAGGCGGAAGGCGTAGGCGCCCATCGCGAACTGGAGCGCCAGGAAGGCTGCCCAGAGCCCGAGGATGCGGCCCGGGTCGAGGAAGACCAGGCCGTACAGCGCGAACACGTCCACCACCGGGGCCAGCAGCGGCAGCAGCACCTGGAAGAGCAGCAGGTAGCCGAGGCCGCGGCGGCCGAGCTTCCCGGCCTGGCCGCGCTGGGCCAGCGCACCGCGGTGCTTCCACATCGCCTGGAGGGTGCCGTAGCACCAGCGGTAGCGCTGGCGCCAGAGCGCGCCGAGCGAGGCCGGGGCCTCCGTCCAGGCGCGGGCCCGCTCCTCGTAGACGACGCGCCAACCGGCCCGGCACAGGCCCATGGTGAGGTCGGTGTCCTCGGCCAGGGTGGACTCGCCGACGCCGCCGAGGCGCAGCAGGGCCGAGCGGCGGAAGGCGCCCACCGCCCCCGGCACGGTCGGCATGCACTCGGCCAGGTCGAACAGGCGGCGGTCCAGGTTGAAGCCCACCACGTACTCGATGTGCTGCCAACGCCCCAGCAGGCCACCGCGGTTGACCACCTTGGCGTTGCCGGAGACGGCGCCGACCCGGCGGTCCGCGAAGGGCTGCACCAGCATCCGGACGGCGTCGGGCTCGAACACGGTGTCGCCGTCCACCATCACCAGCAGCTCGCAACTCGCGGCGGCGATACCGGCGTTGAGGGCGGCCGGCTTCCCCGCGTTCTGCTGCCGGATCACCCGGACGTACGGCAGCCGCAGCGACTCGACCAGGTCGGCGGTGCCGTCGGTGGAGCCGTCGTCCACCACGATCACCTCCACCGGGTGGTCGGAGGCCAGCAGCGAGCGGACGGCCGCCTCGATGCCCGCCACCTCGTTGTAGGCGGGGACGATCACGGTGACCGGCTCGGTCACCGGCGGGCCCCACGGGCGGCGGCCGCGCAGCCGCTTGTGCCGCCGGGCCGCCACCACCACCGCGACCGCGCGCAGCACGCTGACCGCGCCCGCAGCGAACAGCAGCCAGCCCAGCACCCGGAGCACCCACTCACTGGCTGTCAGGGCGCCGAGCAGGGCCAGGCCGCGCCAGTGGTCCCCGGCCGGGGCCGGGGCCATCGGGCGGGGCAGGCCGAGCGCGTCGCCGACCGGGGCGAACCGGTAGCCGCGGGCCTGGAGTTCGGGGATCAGCCGGTCCAGGGCGGCCACCGTCTGACTGCGGTCGCCGCCCGCGTCGTGCATCAGCACGATCTCGCCGGCCGTGCCGCGCGGGGTGGCGTCGGCCACGATCCGGTCCACGCCCGGACGGCGCCAGTCGCCGCTGTCCAGGGTGGTGAGCACGGCGAGGTAGCCGTCCTGCCCCGCCTTCCGGACGGCCTCCCAGTCGGCGTCGGTGAGCGCGGCGGCCGAGGAGGAGTACGGGGGCCGCAGCAGCGAGCTGGTCCGGCTGACCGCGCCGGCCAGCGCCAGCTGACTCTGGCTCAGCTCCAGCGAGCGCCGCCACTCGGGGACGGCGGCCAGATCGGCGTGGGTGAAGGTGTGCACGCCGAGCTCGTGGCCCTCGGCGACGATCCGCCGGGCCAGCTCGGGGTGGGCGGCCACCTGGGAGCCGACCACGAAGAAGGTGGCGTCCACCTGGTGGCGGCGGAGCACGTCCAGGATCTGCGGGGTCCAGACCGGATCGGGGCCGTCGTCGAAGGTGAGCGCCACCGTCCGGTCGGCCGGCCGGGCCGAGCGGGGCGGCGCCGCGCCGCCGTCGATCACCGGGCCGCCGTCCCGGACCGCGGCGGGCACGGAGCCGCCGTCGCCCTTCGCGGTGGCCGCGCCGTCGGGGGTGCCGCCGTACAGCTGGTGGGTCCAGCCCTGGAGCAGCAGCGCGGCGGTGAGGGTGAGCACCAGGGTGGTCAGCAGCAGCCAGTGGGTGCGCAGCGGGACCTGACGGACCGCCGCGCGGCGGCCGCGGCCCTTGCCGTTGCGGCGCCGGGAGCGGTGGCCGGGGGTGGGAGCGGTGCGGGTGGTGGTCACGGGGTCTTGCTCGGCTTCCGGCTCGGGGCGGTGCTGGGGCGGCCGTGGCCGGGGGTGTTGCCGGAGTTGCCCGGGCCCGCGGTCGGGGTGGTGACCGGGGCGGAGGGCTGGTCCGTCGCGGAGTGGGTCGCGGACGGGGCCTCGGTGGTGCGGGCGGGGCGGGCGGGGAGGACCGCCTGGCCGGTGCGGGTGGCCGACTGGGCGGAGACCGGGGCCGACGGACCGTCAGACGTGGTGCCGCCCGCCGGGGCGGCGGGCACGGCCGGGGCGGGCGGGCGCTCGGCGTGCTGCTGGGGCAGGAACGGCGCGTCCACGGACGGGCCGCCGAGCAGGCTGCTGAGCAGCAGGGCGAGGTAGCCGACCGCGGGTATGACGAGCAGTCGGCCGGCGCGGCGGACCAGTCGCTGGCGGCGGCCGGAGGCGTCCACGAAGACCGGTTCGTCGGGCGGCGGGACGGCCCGGCGGGCGGCCCTGGTCCGGGGGCTGGTGGTCACCTGCGGGTCCTGTCCTGGTGCGGGGGCTGGGGTCGGGTGCCGGAAGGACCGACCCGCGCACCGGCGGCGCGGCGTCTTCGGGTCACCGGCGGGTCTGTTCCGGCTGCCCCGCGGTCCTCTGCTCCTCGGGGGTGCCGTCCTGCTTGGCGGTGGGCTTCTCGGAGGTCTTGTCCGTCGGCTTGCCGCCGGGCTTCTCGGCCGGCTTCTCGGTCGCCTTGCGGCCGCCGGAGGAGGCGGTGGCCGAGGGGAGTGCGGGGAGCTCGGGCCCGTGGGAGGAGGCCTTGCCGTCCTGGTCGGCGGCGGGCGCCGCGCAGTACGCCGCCACCCCGTCGGCACCGCCGGCGGCGGCCAGCAGCGGGGCGAACCGCGGCTCGGCCAGCAGGAGGACGCGCTTGCCGCCCGCGTCCAGCGCCACGGCCAACTGGTGGCAGAGCTCGGCCCGCTGGTCGGTGCCCGGGGAGGCGGGGGCGGGGGCGATCGCCGACGGTGCGGCCGAGCCGGACGGCGGCGCGGTGGCCGCGTGCGAGACGCCGAAGCCCTGCGGTTCGTGGTGGGAGGGGGAAGTGCCGGTGCGCGCACCGGTGCCCGCGGAGCCGGAGGCCGAGGGCGTGGCGGGGGCGTGCGCCGCCTGGCCGCCGCCGGGCAGGCCCGGGATGTGCGGCAGACCGCCGGTGCCGGCCGCCACCGCGACGCCGCCCAGCGCGGTGGCCGCGCAGGCGGTCAGCAGGGCCTTCGCGCTGAAGGCCCGCACGCGGACGGTGGTGCTCACGGTCGTTCTCCGGGCGGTGGTCGCGGTGGACGGGTCGGTGCGCACCGCCCGGAAGGCCGCCAGCGCCGCCTGCTCGCCGGGCTGCTCACCACCGCCGGCTTCGGGGGCAGCCGCGGAGGCGAGCAGCCCGGCCAGCTCCGCGTGGCCCGGCGGGGCCGTGCGGTCGGCGAGGCGCTCCGGACCGGTCGCGCGGGCGCCCGAGGCACCGGCGAGCAACTGCTCGGCGGTGTCGCGGTCGATCCGTCGGGATCGGTTGGTGCTCATCTCATGTCCTTCAGCGTCACGGCCTGCTCGGGTGTCACACCCGGCGGAAAGGTTTTCCCGGATCCCGTTCCGGGCTCCGGCGCGGAGCGGCCCGCGCGGCCGAGCCGGCGCGGCGGACGGCCCTTCCGGGGCGGCGGCGGCTGCTCGGCGGCGGGGCGGGTGCGGGGCGGTTCCACGGGCGTGCGGCGCTGGGCCGGGAAGCCCTCGGCGGGGCCGCCGGCCGGGCCGTCGCCCTCCAGGCGCTTGGCCAGCCGGCGCAGGCCGCGGTGGGCGGCCATCCGGACGGTGCCGGCCCGCTTGCCGAGCACCGCGGCGGCGCCGGGCGCGTCCAGGCCGAGCACCACCCGGAGCAGCACCGCCTCGGCCTGGTCCGGCGGCAGCTCGGCGATCATGGCCAGCGCGTCGGCGGTGGAGACCGCCGAGACGGCGCTGCCCGCGGTGTCCTCGGCGGCGGCCAGCTCGGCGAGGTACTCCTCCGGGAGGTCGGCGATCGGCCGTCTGCGGACCCGGCGCAGGTGGTCCATGGCCCGGTGCCGGGCGATGGTCGCCGCCCAGCCCCGGAAGCCGTCGGAGTCGCCGCGGAAGCCGCGCAGGTCGCGGGCGATCTGGAGCCAGGTCTCGGAGGCGATGTCCTCCGCGTCCTCCGGGCCGCCGCCGACCAGCACCCGCAGGTAGCGCAGCAGGCCGGGCTGGACCGTCCGGAAGAGCAGCCGGAACGCCTCCTCGTCGCCGTCCTGCGCCGCCAGTACGGCCTCGGCGAGGTCGGGCGGAGGGCCGCCGGGTCGGGGGTGGGAGCTGTGCACCCGCCACATCATGCGCCATCCGGGGCCGGTGCCGGACCGGTTCGGCCGCTCCGGTCCGGCCGCCGGGAGGAGCGGGCGGCCGCTCCGGTCCCGCCGTGACGGGGGCGTCAGCGGCACCGGGAGGAACGGCCCGCGCCGGCGGGACCTAAGGCCCGTCGGCCGACGCCGTTCGCCCGCAGCCCCGGGGCGGCCCCGACGCCTAGCTTTGACAGTGCACGAACCACACCCCCCACCCCCGAGGACCTGCGATGACGGCTGCCCGTGAACTCTTCGCCGAAGGGATGCGCTACCACCTGGCGCCCGCCCTGCGGGCGATGGGCCTGACGGACCAGCGGCAGGTCTTCGTCCTCCCCGCCCCGCTGCACTGGGCCGTACTGGGGGTCCGGGTGCTCGACGCGGACGGCCACGCGCTGCGCTACACCGTCGACCTCGCGCTGAGCGCCAAGCCGGACGCCGAACGGGACCGCCCGCTGCCGGTCGGGCCGCCGGACCCGTCGGCGCCGGACGGCTCCGAGCTCTGGCACGCCCGGATCGGCGAGCTGATGCCGGTGGACGACGAGGTCTGCTGGGAGATCAGCCCCGGGCCGCGCTGGCTGGTCGCGGTGGAGGACTCGATCGCCGCCGTCCGCCACTACGGGCTGCCCGAGCTGCGCCGCCGGCTGGCGGCCGCTGAGGGCGGGCCCGGGACGGGTGAGACGTACCTGTCCGCCGCCGAGCTGGACGAGGTGAACGCGGCGCTGCTGTCCGCCGCCGTGGCCCGCATCCAGCGCGCCGAGCTGGACGGCAAGACCCTGGTCCTGACCGGGGCCTGGAGCCGCTCCGACCCGGTGGCCCGCGAGGTGCTGGCCGGGGTGGCCGGAGGCTTCCTCGCGGCCGGCGACGACCGCTTCGTCCAGGTCCGCTGCACCGACTCGCTCGGCCGGGAGCTGTGGCTGTTCTGACGGAACGTCACCACGTGTCGCCTCACCAGAGGCGGTCCACCGTGCCCGGATGGAGCCCGATCCGGCGGTGCTCCCAGGACGCCGCGCGGGCCCGCCCGGTGCACAGGTCGGCCATCACCACCTTGTCGAAGCCGGGCCGGTCGGTCGGGAACGGGTCCTGCGGGGTCCCGCCGACCAGCACCGCACCGGCCAACTCCCGCCATCCGGCCGCCCGGTAGAAGCCGAGCAGCGGCCGGTCGCAGCTGAACACCCCGAGGTCCGCCCCGCTCCCCCGGACCACCTCCAGCGCGGCCCGCACCAGCCGCCCGCCGTGACCCCGGCCGCGCTCCGCCGGGTCGGTCACCACGCAGCTCAGCCCGCGGGCGCGGTACCGGGCGCCGTCGTGGTCGATCTCCTTGCCGAGCAGGTCCAGCGCGGCCAGCACCCGGCCGTCCGCCACCAGCAGCAGGCTCTCCGGGGCGAGCGCCGGATCGTGGCTCGTGCCCGGGTCGGCCCCGCCGCTGGGCCAGGCGGCCTCCTGCAACCGCCATACCTGCGACCGCAGTTCGGCCGGCACCCGGGCCTCGGGGAAGGTCAGCAGCTGCACCGTCGAGCCCTTCGGGAAAATCGCTGGCAGCTCCGCCGCCGGGTCGTGAACACTGCGAAGTATGGTGGAATTCGCGAACTTTGACACCCGGCACTACCCGACCGTGGACGTCCGGACCGGATACGGCCAGTGGGTGACGAGCTACGAGGACACGGTCGAGGACCTGATGGACCTCGCGGTACTGGACAGTCTCTCCGCCCCCCGCTGGGCCCAGGTGGAACAGGCCGCCGACCTCGGGTGCGGGACGGGGCGGACCGGAGCCTGGCTGCGGGCCCGCGGGGTGGGCGCGGTGGACGGGGTGGACCTGACGCCCGAGATGCTGGACAGGGCACGGACCCGGGGCGCCCACCGGGTGCTGCTGGAGGGGGACTTGGCGAAGACCGGGCTGCCCGAGGGGCAGTACGGGCTGGTGATCTCCTCGCTGGTGGACGAGCACCTGCCGGAGCTGGCCCCGCTCTACCGGGAGGCGTACCGGCTGGCCTCCCCGGGCGGGCTCTGCGTCCTGGTCGGCCTGCACCCGCAGTTCATCATGAGCGCCGGAATGCCCACCCACTTCACCACCGCCGAGGGCACCGACCTGGCCATCGACACCCACCTGCACCTGGTCAGCGACCACCTGACCGCCGCGCTGGGCGAGGGCTGGCAGCTGGCCGAGATGCGGGAGGCCGTGGTGGAGGAGCGGTGGACCGCCCTCAAGCCCAAGTGGGCCAAGCACCTCGGCGTCCCGGTCTCGGCGGCGTACGTGTTCCGCAAGTGACCGCAGGGGCCCCGGAGCCCCCCGGGGGCCCTGTGGACTCCCGGGGTCCTGGTGGACTCCTGCGTCAGAAGCCGGATTCGGGGCTGGTCACGATGCGCGTGCGGCCGTCCGCACGGGCCGCCAGGGCGCCGGCCAGCCGCGCCGAGCGGCTGGGGCCGAGCAGTTCGAGGGCCTCCTCGACCGGCGCCCACCGCCAGTCGTCCAGTTCGCCCTCGGGCAGCACGACCGGGGTGTCGGCGGCGATGGTGCCCAGGTCGAAGAGGAAGTGCACGGCCGGGTGGTCGAGCTCCTCCGAGGGGTGGGTCCAGGCCACCACGAGCAGCGGTCCCGCCTCCCGGACGATCCCGGTCTCCTCCTCCAGCTCGCGCGCGGCGCAGCGGGCTCCGTCCTCACCGCGGTCGACGGTGCCACCGGGGAACTGCCAGTGCTCCCGGTACCCGGCCTTGACGATCAGCACCCGCCCGTCCGGGTCGGTGAGCAGACAGCCCGACCCCGTGTAGGACCTGGGCAGCGAGGCCAGCCACTCCTCGCGGGGCTTGAGCTCCTCCGGCATGACGCTCCTTCAGTCGTGGGGTCCGCTCGGACCCTACCGCCACGGGGCCGCCGCGCGGGGAGCGGAACGGCGCGGGGGCGGCACCCGGTCCTGCCGGGTGCCGCCCCCGCGCCGTCGCGTGGGCCGGGATCAGTGGGCCGAGTGCTTCTCCGCTCCCCGGTGCCGGTGGCCGGGCAGCTCGGCGTGGTGGGCCGGGCCGGAGGCCATCGCCGGGGCGGCGAAGGAGCGGCGCCCGCCGTGGCTGAAGGCGGTGTCCCCGAAGTGCGGGGCGGACGTGCCGCCGGCCATCGGGCCACCGCCCGTGACCGGCGGTCGCATGCCGGGATCGGCGGTCATGGACCGGCGCTGGAGCATCTCCTGCATGCCGGTGCGGAGCTTGGTCATCGAGCCCGTGGATCGCTTGGTCATCGTCGACCTCCGTTCGGCGAACGGTCGCCCCGCCGGTGTGCGCGGCGATCCGTGCGCCAGGCTGTTATGCCCGGATTCTAACCTTCCGACCCGTTATGACCACTTGTCGTCGGCCGTACCCCAGGCCGTACCGCCGTCCGTACCGCGGGCCGTCAGCGGTACTCCTCCTCGTCCAGGTCGACCACCCGGCTCTGCTCCGCCGCGTCCGCGTCGTCCGCGTCCTCGTGGCCGAGCGCCCGGCGCTCCCGCAGCTGCTCGTAGTCGTCCCCCAGGTGGTCGGCGGCGTCGCGCTCGGCGTCCACCGCCTCCTGGACGACCGGCGCCGCCTCCGCCTCGAAGTCGTCGTAGTCCTCGGGGAACTCGGGATTCTCGGGGTTCTCGCGCATGGCTCCGTCCCTGCTGGTTCGAAGGGCCGTTGAGGCCCAGGGGCCTCTAGAAGTATCCGCCCGGCGCGGCGCCGGTGCGTACCCTCGCCCGCCCGGCGGCGTGTCCCCCGGAGGCCGGGTGGGTGGTGGGGGGTCAGCCGATCGGATGACCCCCGGGTCGGCCGGGGCGTCGACGGGGAGGGGGCGGTTCCGGGGCGAGGATCGATGGTGAGAGCGGGAGCCGGTGGTTCCCCCAGATCCTGAGTGGAGCAAGTGGCATGCAGAAGAAGACTGTTCGGGTCCGCGTCCTGACCGGTGCCGCCGTCCTCGCGCTGGCCGGGGCCGGCACCGTCGGCGCGCTCTCCGCGACCGCCGCGCCGAAGAGCGACAGCACCCAGGCCACCCAGGCCGTGCAGGCCGCCGACGTGAAGAAGAACGACACCTTCACCAGCACCCACCTGACCGTCGAGGCCGCCACCAAGGCCGCCCAGGCCGCGCTGGACGCCGCGAAGAAGGAGAACCAGCGGGTCTCCGTCGCGGTCGTCGACCGCAACGGCAACACCGTGGTCACCCTGCGCGGCGACGGCGCCGGCCCGCAGTCCTACGAGTCGGCCGAGCGCAAGGCGTTCACCGCCGTCTCCTGGAACGCCCCGACCTCGGAGCTGGCCAAGCGTCTCGCCCAGGCCCCGAACCTGAAGGACATCCCGGGCACCCTCTTCCTCGGCGGTGGCGCCCCCGTCGCCGACAAGGGCGCCCCGATCGCGGGCATCGGCGTGGCCGGTGCGCCCTCCGGCGACCTGGACGAGAAGTTCGCCCAGGCCGGTGTCGCCGCGCTGGGCAAGTGATCTGACCCGCCCTCAGCCGGACTCGGACACCTCGGCCGCCCGCAGCGCGCGGGCGGCCAGTTCGCGTAGGTGGTCGACGAGTTCGGCCGGCTCGCGGACCTCGAACTCGCAGCCCAGGGTGGCCAGCCGGATCCCGATCCACTCCAGCGAGTCGGACCGGGTGCGCAGCAGGGTGCGTCCGCCGTCCAGCGCGGTCAGCTCGTCCTCCGCCATGCCGAGGCGTTCGCGGACCCGCTCCGGCGGGGCGTGCAGCACGGCCACCGCCTCGTAGGTCCGGGGGCGGGCGTGCAGCCGGGCCCGGACGTACTCGCCCGCGTCCTCGGCGGGCAGCTCCCTGGGAGCCGAGCGGGCACCGGTGAGCTGGGGCCCGCTCACCCGGTCGACCCGGAAGATCCGCCAGTCGTCCCGCTCGTTGTCGAAGGCGACCAGGTACCAGCGCCGCCCGGCGGCCACCAGGCGGTGCGGCTCGACCAGCCGCCTGGTCTCGGCGCCGTCCCCCGCCCGGTAGCCGAAGCGCAGCCGCTCCCGGCCGGAGGCGGCCGCGGCCAGCACGGTGAGCACCTCGGGGTCGACCCGCGGACCGGACCCGACCATCGGCACGGTGGCCGCGTTGAGCGAGCCGACCCGGTGCCTGAGCCGGGCGGGCAGCACCTGGACCAGCTTGGCCAGCGCCCGTACCGAGGCCTCCTCGATGCCCTCCACCGCCTGCCCGGCGGCGGCCCGCAGGCCGACCGCGATGGCCACCGCCTCCTCGTCGTCCAGCAGCAGCGGCGGCATCGCGGCCCCGGCCACCAGCCGGTAGCCGCCGATCGCGCCCTTGGTGGCCTCCACCGGGTAGCCGAGCTCGCGCAGCCGCTCGATGTCGCGGCGGATGGTGCGCGGGCTGACCCGCAGGCGGTCGGCCAGCTCGCTGCCGGGCCATTCGCGCGGGGTCTGGAGGAGGGAGAGCAGGCTCAGCAGCCTCGCCGGGGTGTCCGTCATGGGATCCAGCATGGCGGACCAAGCGGCCAGGATCTGACCTAGATGGCCACTACCTTCGGAGCGTTCCCAGCCGACGCGCGGCGTCCCTGCCGAAGGAGTCCCCACCATGCCATCCGCCACCGACACCGGTGCCGTCCTCGCGGCGCCGCCCGCCGATGCCGCCGGGACGCCTCCCGTCGCACCCGACCGCAGGCGCTGGCTGGCGCTGGCGGTGGTGATGACGGCCAGCCTGATGGACCTGGTCGACGTCACCATCGTGAACATCGCCATGCCGAGCATCCAGCAGGACCTGGGCGCGGGCTTCGGCGCGCTCCAGTGGATCACCGCCGGGTACGCACTGGCCTTCGCGGTCGGCCTGATCACCGGCGGGCGCCTCGGCGACATCCACGGCCGCAAGCGGCTCTTCCTGCTGGGCATCACCGGCTTCACCCTGGCCTCGGCCCTGTGCGGCCTGGCCTGGAGCCCCGACGTCCTGGTCGCCGCCCGGGTGCTGCAGGGCGCCACGGCCGCACTGATGGTGCCCCAGGTGCTCTCGATCATCCACGTCTCCTTCCCCGCCGAGGAGCGCGGCAAGGTCTTCGGGATGTTCGGCGCGATGGTCGGGATGGGCGCGGTGCTCGGCCCGCTGCTGGGCGCCCTGCTGACGGAGTGGGACCTGTTCGGCCTCGGCTGGCGGCCGATCTTCCTGGTCAACCTGCCGATCGGGGTGGCCGGCCTGCTGATGGGCCTGAAGTACGTCGACGAGTCCCGCGCTCCGAAGGCGCTCAAGCTGGACCTGGTCGGCATGGTGATCGGCGCCGTCGGCCTGCTGATGCTGCTCTACCCGCTCACCCACGGCCGGGAGGCCGGCTGGCCGCTCTGGGGCTTCGTCTCGATGGGCCTGAGCGTCCCGGTGCTGGCGCTGTTCGTGGCGTACGAGAAGGCCAAGACCCGCCGGGACGGCTCGCCGTTGGTGGAGCTGGCGCTGTTCCGGGTGCGCAGCTTCGCGGGCGGGATCGGCGTCCAGCTCTCCTTCGGGCTGGCCACCGGCATCTTCTTCCTGGTCTGGACCCTCTACCTGCAACTCGGCCTGGGCTGGAGTGCGTTGAAGGCCGGCCTGAGCGGCGTGCCGTTCTCGGTGGCGGTGTCGGTGGCGGCCGGGATCTCGGTCCAGGTACTGGTGCCGCGGTTCGGCCGCAAGGTCCTGCAGGCGGGCGCGCTGGTGATGGCGGCCGGCACCCTGCTCTACCTCGCCGAGGCCGCCCGGTACGGACTGGCCATCGCCCCTTGGCAGATGGCGCTCCCGCTGGTGGTGATGGGCCTCGGCATGGGGCTGATCGTGGCCCCGCTGACCGACCTGGTGCTCTCCGAGGTGCCGCGCGAGCACTCCGGCTCGGCCTCCGGAATCGTCAACACCACCCAGCAGTTGGGCTTCGCGCTCGGCCTCGGGCTCTCCTCGGTGGCCTTCTTCCGGGTGGTCGACGCGGCCGACCCGGCCGTCCAGGCCATGGGGCCGGTCTTCGTGGACGCCTTCCAGCACGCCCTCTGGTGGGTCGCGGCCGGTCTGCTGCTGGTCTTCGCGCTGGTCTTCGCCCTCCCCCGGCGGGTCCACGCGCGAGGCTGACGCCGGGGCGCACCGGCTGGTGAGGCCGGGGCGCGGGGCTCTGCTGATGTGCGGCTCCGCCGCGTGGGCGCGCGGCGGGAGGATGTGACCCACGTGCCGGGTGCGGATGTTCACTTGCAAGTGGATGTCCGTACCCGGCACACGGGTTCTCGTCTTCCGATGCGCGCAGTTCCTCGCGCCCCCGGTGTGACCACGTCCAGAGGCGTCAGCGGGGGGTGGGTTCGCCGAGCCAGCCGAGGGCGGCGACGTGGATGCCGGCCTGGAAGCGGCTGCGGGCGTCGACGCGGACCATCAGGTCGGCCATCATGCGGCGGACGGTGCGCAGCGAGACGCCGAGCCGCTGGCCGGCCCGTTCGTCGGTGAGGCCCTCGGCGAGCAGGCGGAGGAGTTCGCGTTCCTGGGCGGTGAGCCCGTGCGGGTCGCGCTGAACCGTTTCGCCCAGCACTCGTGCCTGGTCCCAGAGTTGCTCGAAGAGCGCGCGCAGCGCGGCGATCACCCCGGGGCTGTGCAGCAGCACGGCCCCCTTGCGCGCGTCCTCCGGGTCGATCGGGACGATGGCGGTGGCGTTGTCGACCAGGATCATCCGCAGCGGCAGGGTGGGGGTGGTGCGCACGGCCCCGCCCAGCCCGTGCAGCCAGCGGGCGTACTGCACGGTGGCCGGGTCGTTGCGCACGCTGTCCTGGTAGATGGTGCGCATCCGGACGCCGCGCTCCAGGGTCTCCTGGTCGAGCGCCCGGCTGGCCTCCATCACCTGGGGCGGCTGCGGGCCGCCGGGGGCCAGGGCGAGCACCTCCACGGTGGCGTCGGAGGCGAGTTGGACGAGCCGGCCGCGGACCTCGCCGAGGTCGGAGATCAGCTCGACGCCGGTCTGGCTGGTGGGCGTGCGCACGCTCGCGTACTCGGCGATCAGGCCGGCCATGGTGGCCCGGCTGCGTTCGATCTCCTGTTGGCGGCGGGCCGCCTCGGCCTCCTGGAGCGCGAGCAGGGTGGCCAGGCCGAGCTCCGGGTTGACGGCCCGCCAGCGGTCCTCGGCACCGGTGGGTCTGGTGAGTGCCAGGTCCGCCAAGTGGTCGAGTGCCGCCTTGACTTCGGCCTCGGGGGCCTCCAGCCGGACGGCGATGCCCTGGGTGTCCAACTCCGGGTGGAGCAGCATCGTCCGGTACACCGCTTCGCCGAACGGGTCGAGCCCGATCGGCCGGGACTCGGTCAACGTTCCCTCACCAGAAGGTCGGAGCACATCACACCCTCCCCCGCGGGACCGGACATCGGACCGGCGTGCCCGTTCACCGATACTGACAGGCGGTCAGCGTAGCGTCACTTGACGGAACTTAGAACAGTCTTCCGGACAATCGCGGCGATCCGATGGATGAACCGTGAAGACGACGGCGTCCGCGCGGACCGCGACATGTTGGTGCCAGGCGGGGAAATGCCACCGCCAACTGCCGGTCGGCGGGCCGACGGTGCCCCAGGCTATGAGTGTGTACGCGATTCGCGCCCACCTGGAGACGAGCGGGCCCGTGGCCTGCCCTCCGGCGGCACCGGTCGTACGGGACGGCCTGGAGCACGGCTTCCGGGGCCCGGCCCGGCTCAGCCACGCGCGGATCCGGGTGACGCCGCAGGCGGTGGACGCGGTGGCCTTCGTGGTGGCCGGCAGCCTGCTGGACGCCGAGGACGGGCTGCGCGAGGCCTGGCAGCAACTGACCACCCCGGACAGCGTGCTGAGCGGGTGGCACCTTCTGCACTGCGAGGCCGACTCCCGGCTCGCCCTCGGCCTGTACGAGCTGCCCAGCCTCCCCTGACCCCGATCGGGCGTTCCCGCAGGTCAGCCCGGGTTCAACGGCCCTGGCACCAACCGGCCCGAGCTGGCCTCAGGGTGTCACGGCACTCTGGTGCCAGCTCCGGGTGCTGACAGGGACCACCCCGGGCGGCCAATCTCATGGTGTCGGCAAGAACGACGGACCGGAAACCGGGACAGCAGCCCCCCAGGGGGCCCGGTGGGAACGTCAGCCGCACCCTTCGATCTCCGGAAGCAGCCCGGGGTTCAAGTCGAACGCGAGAGGTTTGGGCACACCCATGACGCAGAAGGTCCGTTTCATCACGATTGTCGCCCTGGGTTTCAGCATCCTGACCGGCACGGCCGCCCTCCAGCTGGCCGACACCGCCCCGGCCGCCGTCGTCCTGACGGCCGACGGCGCGCCGGCCGACACGGCCAACAACGTCACCACCGGCCAGCCCGCCCCCGCCTCGACCACCACCCCGGCTCCGATCCCCACCGGCACCCAGGGCACCTGGGGCTGGGGGTGAGCAGCACCACTGACCAGCGCTCCACCCGCTCCAACGGCTCCACCCGCTCGACCAGCTCGACCAGCTCCACCAGCCAGACCGTCTGACCGTGCGTCAGTCCGCCTGTCCACCCGAGACTCCCCTGTCACCGAGGTAGCCGGATGATCACCCCTCTGCTGGACCAACCGCCGTACCGCTCGGCCCCGGACCGCACCCCCGGGACCACCAACGTGAACGTCCTGCTCGCCGACGGGCACCACCTGTTCCGCTCGGGACTGGGAGCCCTGCTCGACCGGGAGGCCGACCTCGCCGTGGTCGCCGAGGCGAACACCGCCGAGGAGGCCGCCGCCGAGGCCGCCAGGACCAGGCCCACCGTCGCGGTCCTCGACCTGGACCTGCCGGGCCCGGGCGGCCCCGCCACGGCCGCCCTGATCCGCGACCGCTCCCCCGACACCGCCGTCCTGCTCCTGATCGCGGTGCCGCGCTCCTCCGACCTCCAGCGGGCGGTCGCCGACGGGGTGGCGGGGATCCTGCTCAAGGACGTGCCGCCGGGTGCGCTGATCTCCGCGGTCCGCGAACTCGCCACCGGCGGACGGGTCTACGATCCCCGGCTGCTCGCGGAGGTGGTCCGGCCGGCCGCCGTCCCGCTCACCCCGCGCGAGCTCACGGTGCTGGGCCACGTGGCCGAGGGGGCGACCATCTCGGAGGTCGCCGCCACCCTGTCGCTCTCCCCCGGCACGGTGCGCAACTACGTCTCGGCCGCGATCGCCAAGACCCACGGCCGCAACCGCTGCGACGCGATCCGGATCGCCCGCGAGAACGGCTGGCTCTAGGGCCGACCCCGGAAACACCCACGGACATGCCGCTGCCCCGCCACTCCACGGCGGGGCATCGGCATGTCCGGACGTCTTTGCTGCGAAAAAATGGACCTACGGGGCCTGACGGTGCGTCACTCTCCGCGCGAGGTCGACACGATGTCGTGGAAGCCGTGCGCGGTGCGCGGCACGTCCGCCGGGCGGCTGCCGATCAGGAACTCGCCGACCGAGGACTCGGCCGTCCAGTCCAGGCCGAGCGCCCGGGCCGCCGCGTCGGTGTCGCCGGAGCCGAGGCCGCAGGGGGCCAGGCCCATCGCCGTCGCCACCAGGTACAGCGTCTGGTAGACCACGCCGACGTGCTTGAGGGTCAGCGCGTAGGCGATCTGGCTGTACTTCCAGGAGAGCCGGCCGAACCGCGAGGTGACGGTGAGCAGCACCTGCGGGTCCACCGTGCAGCCGGTGGCCCGCCAGGCCGCCGTCATCAGTTCGCGGAAGGCCGACTCGTCGGCCGGGCCGGAGAACGGCCGCGGCCTCAGCCGGTGGGCCGCCGCGTCGTAGCGGTAGACGCCTGGCACCAGTCCGTCGCAGCGCACCACCGAGAGGTAGACCTCGAGTTCACCGGTGGAGCCGCCGGCCGGGTAGGGCCGGTCCACGATGTCGTAGCCGTGCGGGTCGGACGGGTCGCCCGGGATGATCCGGCGGACCCGGGCCACCCGGTACAGCAGCTCGCCCAACTGGGCCAGGGTGACCGGGGTATCGGCGTAGCTGCGGACCGACCGGCGGCCCTCCAGCACCTCGCTGAGCGCCGGGTCGCGGGCCAGCACCTCGTCCCAGTCCGGCACCGGCAGGTCGATCCCGGTGCCGTCCTCCCGGGCGCCGACACCCGGCAGCGCCGGGAGCTGCTCCACCTCGGGGTGGGCGAAGACGCCGCCGCTCGGGTAGTCGTGCCGCCCCGGGCGGCTGCGGGCGTGGAACAGCAGGTCGTGGAAGTCCCAGAGCGGCGGCTCGCCGGTCGCCCCGTCGTCCAGGAAGCCGGCGCCCGCGAGCAGTCCGGCCAGTGCCTGTCCGGCCGGCTGGCTGATCCCGGCCAGCAGGGCCGCCTCGGCCACCGAGCGGTTGGCGGTGACGGCCGCCACGAAGGCGCCCGCCGCGGGCTGGTGCAGCGTCAGGCGGAACGGTGCCATCGGCGACTCCAGCACGCAGGCCCCGGCGTGCTCCTCCGGCAGCCGCCGCAGGTACGCGAAGCGGGACAGCACCACCGAGGCGGGGGCGCGGACCAGACCGGGGAGTCCGGCGGCCCGGGCGATCGGGACGGCGGTCGCCATCGGCTCGCCGAGCGGGTCGGCGAGGGTGGTGGAGACCAGGTAGGGGAACCGGCTCAGCAGGTGGTAGAGCCTTCCGCCGTCGGCGAGTTCACCGACGTCGAGGTGGTCCCGGGTGAGTGCGGCGAGCCGCTGGACGGTGTCGGCGCCGAGCGCGTGCACGCGCTGCCGGCCCCACGGGTGGCTGAGCTCCAGGTCGTCGCCTTGGGCGGTGACCTCCACCTCGGGGCGCAGCCGCAGCAGCGTCCGCGGCGCCCCGCCCTCGGCGGCGAGGTCGGGTGGAAGCTGTTCGGTCACGGTCATGGTTGAACCTCTTTCCGGGTCTGGGCTGGTCGTTCGGGCCCCGCCGGACGGCTCCGGCGGCCGCACGGAAGGGTCCGGACGACCAGCCCTGGCCGCCGCCGCGTGGATCGTGGCGGCGGCCGGGCGGGTGGATCAGATGAAGATCGGGATCGGGTTGAGGTCCTCCTCCGGGGTGGGCGCGTCGAGCCAGCCCAGCGCCACCGGCACGTCGTACAGCCGGCCGGGCGCGAACCTCGCCCAGAAGTGCCGCATCCCGGGGACGATCACCTTGGCCACCGGAAGGCCGATGTCCGGGCGGGTCTGGTCGAGCACCAGGAACTCCATGCCCCGTTCCTCGACCAGGCGTTGGACCAGGGCCAGGTCCTCGGCCAGGTCGGCGCCGGCCAGCGGCTCCCAGCGGTCCGGGCCCGCCGCCTCGGCGGCCGGGTCGGGCAGCAGGTAGGGCTGGTTGGCCACGGTGGCGGTGAGCCACCACTGCTTCTGCTCGCGGTCGGCGCCCGCGTAGCTGACGTGGCCGTTCTCGTCCCCGGCCACCGGGCCGAGGAACTGGTTCATCTCGGTGAGCGCGCGGGTGAGCGCGATGTGCGGGTCCAGGTGGGCGCCGAAGGCGATCAGGATGTCCTCGGCCGGCTTGTCGGTCCGCCGGGAGAACGCCCCGACCACCGGGATCCCGAAGTCGGAGGTCAGGTCGAGCGCCCAGATCTCACGGTTCAACCCCCGGTAGATCTCCCGGAGTTGGCCGATGTACGGGTCACCGAAGGCGTCCAGGTCGATGGCCGGGCGCTGCACCCGGTTGTACCACCAGAGTGCGACCGCGTCCCGCTCCACCAGCTCCAGGAAGCCCTGCAGGGTGGCGTCCTCGAAGGAGGTGCCGGCCGCGCAGCCGTTGGAGTCCCCTGCCGCGAAGAAGCCGTCGCGGTGCCGGTAGCCGTAGTACAGCGACATAGTGGGCAGCCAGCGGGTCCGCTGCTCGGTCAGCGACCAGGCGGGGGACCACTCCAACTGGTCGTCCTCGCGGAACCGTTCGGGGACGGTGTTGAACATCGAGGGCTGGTCGTTCCAGCTCTCCCGCTCGGCGTACTGCCGCTCGCTGTAGAGCAGCGAGTGCGCCGGGTGGACCGCGGCGTCGCCGAGCTCGGCGTAGCTGGCCCGGCGGCGGGCCTCGTCGCCCTGGAAGACGCCCGAGTAGCGCTCCATCGCCTCGCCGAGCGCGCTGGCCCGGGCCTGCACGTCGGTGCGGCCCTTGCCGCAGCTCACCGACCGCAGGCCGGTGCGCAGTTGCTTCAGGTCGCCGCTGCGGCGGGAGAGGTTCTGCCCGGAGATGTAGACCCGCAGCCCGGTGGGCGTCCGCCCGGCCGGCACCAGCGAGGTCACCACGCCGCTGACGGGCGAGAGTTGGGGCGTGTACTTCTCCAGCATGTCCTCCGGCGAGGCGGAGCGGTGGCCGCCGTCGGCGGTGAAGGCCTTCGGCCGGCTCTCGAACCGGACCGGCTCCGACTGGCGCTTGGCGACCAGCCCTTCGTCACCGCAGGCCGCGCACTGCGGGCGGCGGATCAGCCGGTGCCGCTCGGTCTCCAGCAGCACGGTGTCCAGGGTGAGCACCACCGGCTCGGCGGGGCGGACCCCGGCCAGCCACTTGGCGGCCTCCAGGGCGGCCAGCTGGACGCCGGTGCCGAGCGAGGGCGCGAGGCGGGCGCCGGCCGTGGAGATCGGGGTGTCCTGGCCCAGGCGGTGCTGCAGGTAGCTGAGCGACTGGCGGTTGGCGGAGAGGCGGTGCGAGAGGCACTCCCAGCAGCCGGTGGTGCCCTCCCGGTCCGCCGGACCGGGGACGAAGACCGGACCGACCCAGAGGATCGAGCCGACCGGACGGGCCAGCAGCCACGGGCGGCCGCTCTCCCGGGCCTCCCGGTCCCGCTCGGCCAGGCCGGGGTGCAGGTAGTCCTCGGTCAGCGCGATGGTGAACTCGGCGTCCTGGTCGACCGTCACCCCGGCCCCGGCCAGTGCGGCCAGGAAGGGCTCCGGGTCCAGCTCGCCGTAGACCTCGACCCGGGCCCGGGCCGAGCGCAGCGCGGCGCTCGCGGTGGCGCCGTCCAAGCCGGCCATCTCGAAGTAGGCGGCCTCGGCGGGCTCGCGGACCGGGCCGCTGTCGGCCAGGTAGCCGCGCTCGCGCAGCCGGTCGACGGCGAGCCTGACCTTCTCGGCGGGCACGGTGCCGCGCAGCGCCTCGCCGATCTGCTCCGCGGTGCGGGTGCCGTCCAGCAGCGGGGCGAGGGCCTGGGCCAGGCCGCCGTCCACCACCGAGACGCCTCGCTCGGAGACCAGGTAGACGGCCTCGCCGTCCACGACGTACGGGGTGTAGTGGTGCTTGAAGCCGATCGCGGGCTCGGCCGCCGTGGTGTCGGCCGCGGTGATGTCGGACATGACGGTCCCTCGGTTCTCGTACGCGGTCGGCGGGTCAGCGGAGGGTGGCGAGCGGGGCGGTGGCCGGGTCCAGCAGGCGCAGCAGCAGCAGGGCCACGCCGGCCGAGCCGTCCAGGACGCCGACGTTGATCCGGTCGGCGGCGGCCCGGTCCGGGTACCAGCTGCCGGTCGCCTCGTGACGGGCGATCAGCTCGCCGACCAGCAGAGCGGCGGCCTCCCTGCCGTCGTAGAACGGGCCCGGAAGCAGCGAGTCCAGCGGGTCCGGGACGGTGTGCAGCAAGCCGGCCTCGGCGGCGCTGAGCGCCTCGCCGGCGGTGGCGACCAGGTCGCGGGTGGAGCGGCCGGCGATCTGCCGGGCGCTCACCGGCGGGGTGAGGGCGGAGAGTTCGGCCGGGTCGACGATGCCGGAGCCGAGCGCCACGGCGGCGTCCAGGCAGGCCAGCCGGCCGGCCCGGGTGGCGGTGGCGAAGCGGTGGCCGCGCAGCCGCTCGCGGACCGCCTCGGCGTTGGCGAGCAGGCCGGGCGCCTCGGCCACCGTGCGGGCCAGGGCGGCGGCGATCGAGTCGGGGCCGGAGGGCACCAGGTCGAGGAAGCCGTTGTCGTCGGTCGCTTCGCCCTCGGGCAGCTCGGCACCGAGCTGCTCCAGGGCGGTGGCCGCCAGCGTGCGGATGCCGTCGTCGGTGGGCGCGTGGCCCGGGCCGGTGACCCGGCGCAGCCGCAGCAGGTTGAGCAGCAGACCGGCGCTGCCGAGCGGCGCGTCCGGGTTGGGCAGCCGGACGGGACGGCCGGGGCGGGCGGCGACCGGGGTGGCGACGCCGACCGCGCCGGGCACCAGGGCCTGGGCGGAGGCGATCAGTCCGGGCTCGCCGAGCAGGGTGCCGACCCGGGCCAGGGCGTGGATCAGCGCACCGGGGCCGGAGAAGCCGCCGGGGACGGGCGCGCCGCCGGCCAGCCGGTTGTCGGAGGCGAAGGCGAAGGCCCGGGGCGCCTCGGGGTCGATCAGGCGGGCGGCGGTGGCCATGGTCTGGTGGGCGGCGCGGTGGAACCGCGGCTCGCCGGTGGCGGCCCAGAGCTCGGCGAACAGGACGCCGATGCCCGCGGTGCCGCTGACCAGGTCCGGGCCGAGCACCTCGACCTGGCGCAGGCCGCTGCCCGGGTACCAGCTCTGGCCGAGCCAGCCGGCGCCCTGCCGGTCCGCGCGGACCTGGTCGGCCAGCAGCTGGTCACCGATCTCCACGGCGTGGTCCAGCAGTTCGGTGTTGCCGGGGATGCGGGCCCGCACCGAGCGCGGCACCACCGGGACGGGCAGCAGGGTGCCCGAGCGGGCCGAGTCCACGCAGCCGGTGAGCACCGCGAGGTGGGCCTCCAGGTCGAAGCCCTCCAGCTCGGCGACCCGGTCCTGGAGGCGCTGCCAGCCGGTGGAGCGGAAGTGGCCCGGGATCTCCCGGCCGTCGGCGGTGTAGGCGGACGAGGAGGAGGTCAGCGAGCGGAAGAACGGGATGTCCAGCTGGCGGAAGGAGTCCAGCTCGGCGAGCACCACCTCCAGCAGGTCGCCGCGGCCCGGGTCGCCGGCCAGCGCGGTGATGGCTCCCTGGAGGGCGCCGGCGATCACCGTCTCGCGGGTCGCGCCGCTGTCCAGGGCGAGCGGGCTGGTGGAGGCACGGATGATCTTGTAGCCGTCCCAGGTGTGCCGCCAGATGTAGCGCACCCAGATGCCCCGGAACCCGGCCAACGGGCCATCGGCGTCCGCGAGTTCACCACGCAGCGCGTACAGCGCCCGGTGCATCTCGCGGTAGCCCTCGGTCACCTCCTCGGTGTACTGCCACGGGTCGGCGGTGACGGTGGCCCCGCTCTCGTCCACCCGCACCGGGCGGTACGGCGGCAGCGGCAGGGCGGCCACCCCGGGGGTGACCTCCAGGCTGCCGATCCGGGACAGGCAGCCGATGTCCAGGGTGGCGGAGTGCTTGGCCGGGGTCCACGGCTGGAAGGCCATGGCGGTGCGCACCACGGTCGACTCCAGCGCGTCCAGCAGGCCGTGCTGGTCCGCGCTGATGCTCGGCGGGGTCTGCACCCGCGGGTAGAGCAGGCACTCCAGGTCGATCATCGTCGGGTACTCGCCGTCGGCCTGCAGGTTGTCGGCCCACAGGTCGCGGCCCTCCAGCAGCTGGACCAGACGGATCGTCATGCCGAGGCGCCGGTAGAACCGGCCGAAGCCGCCCTCGTCCGCCACCGGGCGGTGCGGGACGAGCTGCTCCCAGCCGTAGTCGCTCTCGCAGTCGGCGGTCAGCGAGGCGGCGTGGCCGTCGTCGCCGCGGTCGCTGCGGATCAGCACGGTGCGCAGCGGCAGGTCGAGCGAGAGCTCGCGGTTCAGCCGGGCCGAGAGCTCCAGGTACGCCGAGACGTGCCGCATGTCCTTCGGCTTGTAGACCACGGCCGCGCCGGACTCGAAGTACAGCAGCGCGACCGAGCGGCCGCCGGCGTGCCGGTCGCCGGCCTCGCCGCGCACCTTGGCCAGCGCGCCCGGGTCCTCGCCGTCCCACATCCGCTCGACCAGCAGCGCGCGGTCGGCCGCCAGCCGGGCGAACATCTCGGCCTGCACGTGCTGCCACTGGCGGCAGACGGTGCCGACCAGGAAGGCCAGTCCGGGCAGCCGCTCCAGCCGGGCCAGCCAGCCCTCCTGCGAGGTGTCCAGGCCGCCGACCTCGTCCCAGTCGGTGGCGCGCGGGCGGCCGGTGGCGGTCTGCTGCTCGTGGCAGAAGGCCAGCTTGCAGGCCTCGACCAGACGGGCCGTCAGGGTGCCGGCCAGGTCGGCGCGGGCCGCCTCGGTGACCGGGACGCCCAGGACGGCGCCGCCCGAGTGCGGCAGCAGGGCGTCGGCGGCCGCGGCGAAGGCGGCGGTGAGCGCTCCGGGCGCGGAGGTCTCGGGGGCCGGGGAGACCGGGAGGGTGCGCAGGAAGACCGCCAGCGCCAGTGCCCAGTCCGGCAGCTTGGCCGGATCGGCGAGCACCACCGGGCGCAGGCCGTCGCCGAGCGGGCGGCCGGTCTCGGCCAGGTGGTCCAGCAGCGCCCCGGCGCCGCCACGCTCGCCGGCCGCCCGGCGCAGCCAGGTGTCCACCGCGGAGGTGCGGCCCCGGCGGTCCTCGTCCGGGTCGGGGGCGAAGAGCGTGGAGCCGTCGGCGCGGGCCTCGGCCCGCTCCGGGAAGGAGGCGGCGGCGGCCACCACGGCGCGCAGCCGTTCGTCGCCGCGGGCGGGGCCGGGGAGCAGCGCTCCCGGCTCGTCGTGGGTGTCGGTATCGGCGAGGGCGTCGGCGTCGGTGGTCGGGGCGGAGGCACCGTCGACGGGGAGCCAGGTCTGCAGGTCGAGCGGCATCTCACATCTCCTGGAGTCGGGCGAGTCGGGTGAACAGCGGGTCGTGGCCTAGTAGTTCGTCGTAGGTGCCGGAGGCCGTGACCCTGCCCCCGGAGAGGACGTGGATCCGGTCGGCGGTGCGGATGGTGCTGAGCCGGTGGGCGATCACCAGCCGGGTGCGGTCCAGGCCCGCGACGGCCTCGGCGACCCGCAGCTGGGTCGCGTTGTCCAGCGCGGAGGTGGCCTCGTCCAGCAGCAGGACGGCGGGCCGGCGGACCAGCGCGCGGGCCAGCAGCAGGCGCTGCACCTGGCCCCCGGAGAAGCCCGCGGCATCCTCCCCGACCCGGGTGCCGAGACCGAGCGGAAGGGCTCGCAACTCCTGGGCGATCCCGGCCAGTTCGGCGGCCTCCCAGATCCGGTCCTCGGTCACGTCCGGATCGCTGCCGGCCAGGTTCTCCAGCAGCGAGCCGCGCAGCATCCGGCCGTGCTGGAGCACCGCGCCGAGTTGGCGCCGGACCAGCCGCGCGTCCAGCCCGGCCAGGTCCTGCCCGTCGTAGCGGACGGTGCCGGACTCGGGCGTCTCGAAGCCGAGCAGCAGTCGCACCAGGGTGGACTTGCCGGCCCCGGACGGGCCGACCACGGCGACCATCTCGCCGGGCCCGGCGTGCAGCGAGACCTCGTGCAGCACCGGGGCGGCCGTGCCCGGGTAACGGAAGGTGACCCGGTCCAGCGAAACCGCCCCACGCAGCTCGCCGGGATCGTTCAACTCCCGTGCCCCGTCCGAGGCCCGGACCTCGGCCAGGATCGGCCGGATCCGGTCCAGCACCGGGGCGATCCCGTAGGCACTGGCCGCCGCGTGGGTGACCTGGCCGAGCGCCGCGGCGACCTGGCCGGCCGCCACGCCGGCGGCCATCAGGTGGCCCGGCAGGGTGTTCCCGTCGAGCACCGCACCCGCCAACAGGACCGCCAGCAGCAGCGGTTGGAGCCCTGCGGTGAGTGCGGCGGCCGCGGCGTCGGCCCGCTGGGCGTCCGCGTCGGCCCGCTTCTGGGCGGCGAACGGCACCGCCCAGCGGGCGAAGGCCTGGATCTCCCGGCCGGCCGTCTGGATCTTGTCGATGCCGAGCAGCAGCCCGTACAGCACGCCGTTCAGCTTGCCGTGCAGTTCGAAGACGGCACTCTCGTGGCGTTGGCGGCGGCGACCGAGCAACAGCAGCAGCCCGGTCACCGCCAGGACGGCGAGCAGCAGCAGCCCGCCGAGCCAGGCGTCCACCAGCATCAGGACCGTGAGCCCCGAGGTGGCGAACACCGCCCCCAGGACGGCGCTGACCAGGACTTCGGACAGCGCGGCCCGGGCCTGGGCCACCGCATTGGCGCGGTGGACCAGGTCTCCGGTGCTGAAGTCGCGGAAGAACCGGGCGTCGTGACCGAGCAGACGGTCCCAGACGGCCGGTTCCAACGCGCTCTGCACCCGCCCGGTCAACCGCACGGCGGCGGTGTTCCGGACGATCACCAGCAGCCAGGCCGCCAGGACGGCCGACCCCAGCAGCAGGGCCAGCCAGCGGACGGGGTGCCGGTCGGCCGCCATGAGCTCCGGCATCAGGACACCGGCGCTCAGCGGCACGATCAGCCCGAGCATCGCCGCCCCCAGGCCGGCTGCGGTCAGCCGTCCCAGGTCGCGGCGGGCGCCGGGCACCCGCAGGACGAAACGGGCCAGGTCCGCCGGCCCCAAGTCTCCTGCGGGAAGCGGCAGGTAGAGCAGCAGCGCCCGTTCCTGCAGCGCGACCGGGGCGGACGCCCCGGCCGGGTCGTGGTGGCGGTGGCCGCCGGCCGGCCGCGGCACCAGGGCGACCGGGCGGCCGTCCTCGGCCGCGAAGCCGACCATCGGCCCGGCCGTACCGGCCGGGTCGCCGTGGCCGTCCTCGGCCGTGGGCAGGGTCACCGGCCGGTACCGCAGCCCGGCCGACCGCAGCAGCGCGGTCAGCGGGTCGCGGGAGCTCCGTACCGTGGAAGGGAGTTCGGCGTCTGCGGGGAGCGCCCCGAGCGCGACGAGCACGGCGTGCGCCTGCTCGGCCGGGTGGGTGAGGTTCTGCGGACGGGTCTGTCGTCCGCCACGGCCGGGGTGCAGCACGCCGACGGTGGCGGCGAGCGCGGCCCGGTTGGCTTCGGCGGTGGCCGTGGCGGTCATGACTTCTCCTCCTTCGGGATCTCGGATCCGGCGGGTCGCCCATGGGTCCCGGTGTGCCGGGCCTTCTCGGTGGGCGCGATGGCTTCGGACGGCTCATGGGTCCCGGTGCGCCGGGCCTTCTCGCTGAGCGCGGTGCCTTCGGACGGCTCATGGGTCCCGGTGCGCCGGGCCTTTTCGGTGAGCAGGGTCTGGTAGGGGCCGGGGACGGCGGCGAGTTCGGCGGGGGTGCCCTGCTGGACGATCCGTCCGCCGGCCAGCACGACCACCCGGTCGGCGGCCTGGATGGTGCTCAGCCGGTGCGCCAGCACCAGGCAGGTGGTGCCGCGCCGCCGCAGGTGCTCGTTGACCGCCGCCTCGGTGTGCGCGTCCAGCGCGGAGGTGGCCTCGTCCAGCACCAGCAGGGCCGGGTCCAGGGCGAGCGCGCGGGCCAGTTCGAGCCGCTGGCGCTCGCCGCCGGAGAGGTTGCGGGCGTCCTCGTCGATCCGCCCGGCGTCCAAGCCGCCCCGGCGGGCGACCAGGTCGGCGACCTCGGCGTCCTCCAGCGCGCGGCGCAGGGCGTCCTCGTCGGCGGCCGGGTTCCAGAGCGTCAGGTTCTCCCGGACGGTGCCCTCGAAGAGCCTCAACTGCTGCTCCACGTACGCCACCTGACCGGTCACCACGGCCCGGTGCCAGTCGTCCCTGGGCCTGCCGTCCAGCAGTACCTGGCCGGACCACGGCCGCAGCACCCCGGCGGCCAGCCTGGCCATCGTGGACTTGCCGCTGCCGCTGCCGCCGACCACCGCGACCCACTCCCCCTGGCGGATGTGCAGCGAGATCCCCGCCAGGGTGGGCGGCCGGTTCGGGTCGTAGCCGAACTCGACGTCACGCAGCTCCAGTTCACCGCTCAGGCGCGGGCCCGGCTCGGCCGGCGCGTCCAGCACCGGGGTCAGGTACGGATCGGGCTCGCTGCTCTCGACGTCCTCCAGCAGCGCGTTCTGCGCCCGGGCCATGGTGAGCTCCGAGGCCGCGTTGACCAACTGGCCGACCGGGCCGAGGAATCCGTTGAGCAGGAGCAGGAAGGCCAGCAGCGTGCCGATCGAGAGCGAGCCGCCCAGCAGCATCGAGGTGCCGGCCACCACCACGGTGGCGGTGGCCGCCGCGTTGAACGCGCCGGGCAGCGAGAGCGGCACGATCACCACGGTGGTGACCTTCTGGCCGGTCTCCATGGCCCGGGCCTGCCAGCCCGCCCAGGAGCGGAAGAAGGAGTCCTCCGCGCCCTCGGCCTTGAGCGTCTCGATCGCCGACACACCGGCGAAGGCCACCCCGTCGCGCTTGTGCTGCTCGGCGTGCAGCCGGTGCACCAGCCCGCCGCGCCGCCGGTCGGCGACCCGTAGGGCCAGCAGGTCCAGCCCGGCGACCACCACCGGCACCACGGCCAGCCGAGGCTCCAGCCAGACCAGCGCCCCCAGGTGGACGGCGGCGGCGGCCAGTTGGGCCGAGGCCGAGGCCACCCGGTGCGAGAGCAGCATCGCCAGACCGTCGTTCATCTGGACCCGGGTCACCAGGCCGCCCAGCTGGCGCCGGTGGAAGAAGGAGCCGGGCAGCCGGATCAGCCGCCACAGGAAGCCGGACGACGCCCGGGCCGCCATCGCCTCCAACACCCGGTTGACCAACGTCTGCTGGAGCCAGGTGCCGAGCACCACGGTGCCGGCCACAGCGGCCGAGGCGAGCGCCAGCGGCACCGCCCAGGACTCCATGCCCCCCAGCACCACCGAGCGCAGGTACGCCCGCAGCAGGAAGGCCGCGACCACCCCCGGCACCGCCAGCGCGACCGAGAGCAGCACCGCCAGCAGCAGCGGGGCCGCGAAGGCCCGCATCCGGCCGCCCAGGGCCCGCAGCAGCGGGAAGCGCTGCCCGCCGGGCTCGAAGTCCGGGCCCGGCTCGAAGCCGACCGCGATCCCGGAGAACGAGTCCCAGAACTCGGCCGGAGTGGCCGAGTAGGAGCCCATCGACGGGTCGTTGACGTGCACCCGGCCGCGCTTGACGCCCTCGTAGATCGCGAAGTGCGGGCCGGTGACCAGGACCATCGACGGGACCTGGAGGGCCTCCAGGCCCTGCAGCCTCTCCTCGGTGCGGACGATCCGGCGGCCCTTGGCGATCACGCCGTACCGGCCGGCCGCCCGGGCGACCGCGGCCGCACTGACGCCGTCCCGGCTCACCCCGCAGGAGCGCGAGGCCTCCTGGAGCGTCACCCGGCGGCCGAGCGCGCCCAGCACCACGGCCAGGCAGGCCGCGCCGCAGTCCTGCTCCTCCATCTGCGGCACCACGGGGGTGCGCAGGTAGCGGCGGGGCTTGTCGGCCTTCCTGGCCCTCTTGCCCTCGGCCTGCTCCGGCTTCGGCGTCTTCGGGCGCTCGGGGGCGGGCGACGGCGCCGCCTCCCGGACGTCGAGGCTCACCGGCCGGCCCCCGTCCCGAACACGGCCTCGTACGGGTGCCGGGCACCCAGGTCGACCGAGACCGTCAGCGGCACCGGGCCGCGCAGCCGGGTGGTGTCGGGCGGCAGTTGGGCCCGGGCCGTCCAGACCGGGGCCGCGCCGGAGGGCACACCGGGCAGCGGTACGGAGAACGCCCCGTCCAGCGTCTCGGCGCGGACCGGCAGCGGGTCCACCTCGGTGATGGTGGCCTGCACGGTACCCCCGCCCGGCACCGGGACCAGCACCGTCCGGCCGGGCACCAGCTCCCCGGCCTCCCGCAGCGAGGTGGCGAACAGTCGCACGGTGTCCGGCAGTTGCGCCGCGTCCAGGGCGGCGACGGCAGCGCCCGGGGCGAGCGTGGCACCGGGGGTGGAGAGCAGCGCGGTGACGGTGCCAGCCTGCGGGGCCCGGACGGCGAGCTCCTCGCCCGCCGGCGTCCGCAGCAGCGCCAGGGTCTGACCCTGCGTCACGGCGGCCCCGGGGCTGACCTGGTAGGCGAGCAGCGCGCCCGCCTGCTCGGCCCGGACGGTCTCCGGGGCCGCGCCGTGGGCCAGCAGGGCCGGGAGCGCGAGCGTGTGCGGCAGCGTGCCGAAGGCCAGCCAGCTGCCGCCCGCGCCGACCACCAGCAGCAGCGCCGCGGCGGCGGCCCGCAGCCGGGCACCGACCAGTCCCACCGGGCGGTCCAGCCCGGGCTCCAGGACGGCGGCGGCCCGGGCGGCCGCGACGGCGGTGGACTCCTGGGCGGGGGCGGCGGCCACGGCCCGGCCGTTCCGCTCCTCCTCCGCGGTCTCGGTGGTGCGTGCGGACGCGTCGGTCGTCGTGAGGCTCATGACCGCACCGCCCCCACCAGCGCGGCCGCGGACTCCTCGGACTCCGGCTGCGGCTCCAGTTGCGGCTCCTGCTCCGGCTGCGGCTCGGGCCGCGCCACGGGGACGCAGAGCAACGGCAGTTCGCGCATGCCGCCGAAGACGAACTGGGTGCTCCAGCGCACGGTCTCCTCCGTCAGCGGGGTGCTCAGCTCCTGCGTGCGCCCCGCCTCGGCCAGGCCGCGCAGCACGGCGGCACCGGCCATCAGGGAGAGCGGGGCGCCCAGGCAGTGGTGCGGACCGTGGCCGAAGGCCAGGTGACGGGTCTCGGCCCGGTCCGGGTCGAAGGCGTCCGGGGCGGCGAAGCGGCGCGGGTCCCGGTTGGCGGCCGCGTAGAGCAGCAGGGCGACCCGGCCGGCCGGGATCACGGTGTCGCCGAGGGTCACGTCGTGGGTGAGGGCGCGCGCACTGGCGCGCACGGGGCTGCCGAGCCGCTGGGCCTCGTCGAACACCGCTTCGGCCCGCTCGGGCCGGTTCCGGATCAGTTCGGCGAGCTCCGGGTCACGCAGCAACTGCCAGACGGCCAGCGCCAGTCCGGAGGTGAGCGTCTCCAGCCCGTTGGCGAGCAGCATCACCACGAAGGCGAGCAGGTCCTCGTCGTCGAGCTTGCCCTCGGCGCGGGCGACGGTGAGACGGCTGATCAGGTCGTCGCCCGGAGCGGCGGCGCGTGCGGCGCACAGCTCCTCGACGTAGGCGCGGAACTCCTCGAACTCCGCGTCGAGTTCGGCGATCGTGACGGCGTCCGCCGAGGCGCCCTGGCCGCCGAAGTCGTCCAGCAGCGAGCGGGCGACCAGGCCGGCCCAGCCGACCACGCGCTCCTGCTCGGAGTCGGGGATGTCCAGGATGGCGCAGGAGACGGCCACCGGCAGCGGGACGGCGAGGTCGGCGACCACGTCGAACTCACCTGCGGCGAGCAGGGGTTCGAGCATCCGGGCGGCCGTGCTCTCGATCCGCTCGCGCATCTGCTCCAGGCGGCGGGCGGAGAAGGCGGTGGTGGCGAGGCGCTTCAACCGCGTGTGGTCGGCGCCGTCGCGCATCGGGAGCATCCGGTTGACGATCCGCGCCAGCGCGGTCGAACCGGCGCTCGGCAGACCGACGGTGGTCGGATCGACCGCCGTGCCGGGGTGCATCAGTACGGTGACGATCTCCTGGTAGCCCGACACCACGTGCACCCGTCCGAGATCCAGCACCGGCTCCTCGGCCAGCAGTCGACGGTAGAGCGCGGGCGGGTCCTGCTGAGCGGCGGGTTCCTGGATGAACCGCGTCAGCTCTTGCCGGAGGTTCTCCATGACCCGGCTTCTCCTTCACTGCTGTTCGTCGGTCAATTCGTGTCTGTGGGCGGGAAGACGGGGGAAGAGACGAGGGTGCCGCGGTGACTCCGCCCGAGGGCGGACTCACCGCGGCACAGGTCCCGAATTACTCGGCCGCAACCTCGGCGGCGGCGTTGGAGATCGAGCTGAAGCTCGAGACCGGGCAGGCCGCGCAGGCCAGGGAGGAGACGGAGACGCCGGCGTTGACGCTGTCCAGCTCCTCGATCTCGATGTCGAACTGGTCGTTCGCGGGGGTGGTGTTCTCAGCCATGTGAAGCTCCCTCTTGGGTCGTGGGGCCTGCCCCGTCGGGGCCGGTCACCCTTTCCGCCGATTCGCTTTCCGGTCTTTTTCTCCGGCTCGTTCTCGGCGATGAGGAAACTATGCACCCGGCCGCCGCTCGAACATCAGTAGGGAATGTAAGAAACCCATCCGTCGAAAATGCCACACTTGCACCCATGACATTTTGCATACCCTCTGACCTGCGGTTATGTCGTGCACTTGCCTTATAGGGGCAGGCCGGTTCACCCTATGTCCCATGACACTCACCACAGGCCCGGGGAATACCGGGGAGGCGGCCGTGGAGGTACACGGTCTGCGCAGCAGCTACGGGGACTACGAAGCCGTACGGGGAGTCTCCTTCACCGTCGCACGGGGCGAGCTGTTCGCCCTGCTGGGGACCAACGGCGCCGGCAAGACCACCACCATGGAGGTACTGGAGGGGTACCGCGCCCCGAGCGCCGGCACCGTCCGGGTGCTCGGCCTCGACCCCTGGACCCAGGGCGCCCAGGTGCGCAGGCGCACCGGCGTGATGCTCCAGGAGGGCGGCTTCTTCAAGGAGTTGACCGTCAAGGAGACCGTCGACTCCTGGCGCACCTTCATCTCCGGCGCCCGGCCCACCACCGAGGTGCTCGACCGGGTCGCCCTCACCGAGCGGGCCGGCATCCGGGTCTCCCAACTCTCCGGCGGCGAAAGGCGACGGCTCGACCTCGCCCTGGCCGTGCTGAACACCCCTGAGGTGCTCTTCCTCGACGAACCCACCACCGGCATGGACCCGGAGGCCCGGCGCACCACCTGGCGCCTGGTCAAGGAGCTCCGCGCGGCCGGCACCACCGTCCTGCTGACCACCCACTACCTGGAGGAGGCCCAGCAGTTGGCCGACCGGGTGGCCATCATGGACCGCGGCCAACTCGCGGCCGTCGGCACCGTCGACGAGGTGCTCTCCGGCCAGGGCACCCGGGTCACCTTCCCGCTGCCCGCCGGCGTGCTGCCCGCCCAACTCCCCACCGTGCTGGGCGAGTCGCCCACCCTCGACGAGGGCACCGTGGTCTACACCGTCGCCAAGACCGCCCCCGCCCTGGCCGCCCTGCACGGCTGGGCCGCCGGCCTGGGCGTCGAGCTGGACGGCATCGAGGCGCGCAACGCCTCCCTGGAGGACGTCTTCCTGCAGCTGGCCCACGACAAGGCTCACGACAAGGCGGAGACCCGATGAGCACCCTGACCACTCCCCTGACCCGCTCCGCCCCCGCCGTCCGCGAGCTCACCTGGCCCGCCTACGCCCGTGGCCAGTTCCTGCTCTCCTGGCGGGTGTTCTGGCGCAACCGGCGCTCCACCTTCATCGGCTTCCTGCTGCCGGTCCTGCTCAACCTGGTGATCGCCGCCCCGCTCCGCGAGCGCGAGATCGGCGGGGTGAACGCCGCCGCCTACAGCACCATCGGCTTCATCGGCTTCGCCCTGGTGACCACGTTCATCAACCTGCTGAACGGCATCGTCGCCCGCCGCGACGACCTGGTGCTCAAGCGGCTGCGCGGCACCGAAGTCCCGCCGACCGCCATCTTCGCCGGGCAGTTCGGCGCGGCCGCCGCCGTCGTCCTGCTCCAGGTGCTGGTTCTCGGCGGCACTGCGGTGCTCTGGTTCGGCGCCCCGCTGCCCGCCGACCCGCTGCTCTTCCTGCTCACCCTGACCCTCGGGTTCCTGCTCTTCGCGATCCTGGCGGTGGCGCTGTCCGGCATCACCCCCAGCGCCGAGTCCGCCCCGATGGTCGCCACCCCCGTCCTGCTGATCTGCATGTTCGCCAGCGGCGTGGTCGCCCCGCTCAGCTCCATGCCCAGCTGGCTCCAGGACCCCGCCCACAACCTCCCGCTCGCCCCCGTGGTGGAGACCCTGCGCACCGCCTGGTTCGGCCGCGGCTTCGGCCACGAGTCCTGGAGCGGCGCCGCCCTCCCCGAACTCGACCTGGTGCACGGCTGGCAGCACGCCGCCACGTCCCTGCTGATCGCCGCCGCCTGGACCGCCGGCGCCACCGTCCTCGCCCGCCGCCTCTTCCGCTGGGAGCCCCGCCACGGCTGACCCGTCGTCATGTGCCGCCGCTGGGCGAGCCCGCCGAGTCCACCTCGGTCCGGGCCCGCCTTCAGCGTTTCATCCCCTCACTTCACCGGGATGTCCACGTTCAGCACGGACCGGTGCGGCGGCGGGTTCGCCGGCGCCTCGTAGGTCACCACCGCCCGCACCGTGCTCCCGGGCTCGCAGCCCTCGCCCACCTTCACCGCGAAGTCCCGCTTCGCCGACCGCCAGGTGTTGCTGACGATGTCGTTCGGACAGACGGCGGTCGTGCCGTCCACCGAGATCTCGCACTGGCTCCCCTCGGCCGTGGGCACGAACCGCGACCCGGGCGGCAGTTGGGCCACCACCCGGCCCCGCCACGGGTAGTCCACCGACGGGCCGAGGTTGCTCTCCTCCACCTGGAACTCCGCCGTCCCGCCCGGCGCGGTCGGCAGCGGCTGCTTGCTCAGCGCCAGGAACGCACCCGTCACCGGCGCGGTGATCACCGAACTCCACGTCGCCGAGTTGTCCGACTGGTCCTGGTCCGCCGCCCAACTCACCTCCGCCGTACCGCCGTCGAAGGTCCTCGACCCGTCCATCCCGGCCAGCGTCCGGGCCCGCAGCTTCACGTGCGTGCAGTCGTGCGGGTAGAGCCCCTTCCCCAGCTCGAACTTGATCCAGTTCCACCCGCCGTCCACCACCCCGAAGCTCTCCGAGGTCAGCTCCATCCCCTCCCCGGGCGGCCCGTTCACCACCAGCACCGCATCCTCCTGCGGCGCCTCGCTCCCCTGGTTGCACACCACCACCGTGAACGGCGCCACCTCCCCCGGCGCCGACGGCTCCGGCGCCGCCACCGACACCGCCAGATCACGCACGTACGGCGGCCCGTCCGCCGGCGCCGCCTGCGCACCCACCGGAACGAGCGCAGCCGCAACCACCACAGCAGCCACCACCACGGGAACCCTCACGGGCCTCTCCCTCGACGACGTCACGGGCAGCACGGCTCGCCACCCGCAGTTCGCCCACGAAGCTATCCGCCCCCACCCACCCCCGTCGCCGCCCGCACGGGTGAATCCGGGCTCCGGGCACAACAGAAGAGGCCCGGTCAGGTTTCCCTGACCGGGCCTCTTCGACTCCGGAGCCGCCTATGGGATTCGAACCCATGACCTACGCATTACGAGTGCGTTGCTCTGGCCAACTGAGCTAAGGCGGCACCGTTGCGTGGGGTGTGTGAACACGCCTTCGGCAACGCGGGCCAGTCTACACGCTGCGCACTCGTGCTCCGTACCGACTTTCCGGCAGGCACGGAGGCCGGGCCGGGGGTCAGGCCGAGGAGACCGCGAGCTTGGCGGCGAAGCCGGCGAAGAGGGCGGCGACGCCGGTGGTGAGGGTGGCGGAGAGGCGCTTGCGGCGGCGGAAGGCGGTGGCGAGGGTGGTGCCCGCGAAGATCAGGAGGGAGAGGTACAGGACGCTGAAGGTCTGGAGGACGCCGCCGAGGAGGGAGAAGGAGAGGATCGGCGCGCCGTAGGTCGGGTCGACGAACTGGGTGAAGAAGGAGAGCAGGAAGAGGATGGCCTTGGGGTTGAGCAGGCTGATCACCAGGGCGCGGCGGAACGGGCGCTCGGTGTCGGCCTGCGGGGCCTCGTCGGTGGACTCGGCGGCGGGGACGGCGTGCCGCTCGCGCCAGAGCTGGCGGGCGGCGCGGAGCATGCCGAAGCCGATCCAGAGCAGGTAGGCCGCGCCGCCGAACTTCACCACGGCGAAGACGGCCGGGTTGGCCTCCAGGAGGGAGGAGGCGCCGAGGGCGGTGAGGCTGATCAGGGTGAAGTCGCCGATGAAGACGCCGGCGGCGGCCTGGTAGCCGGTGCGTATGCCCTTGCGGGCGGCGACGGACAGGACGTAGAGCGAGTTGGGGCCGGGCAGCAGGACGATGACCAGGGCGCCGAGCACGTACGTCGCCAGGTCGTTGACTCCGAGCACGGAGCACTCCTTGGGCGGGCAGGGGTAGGGGCGGTCATCGTACATACGGACCGCCCGGGCGCCGAAGCCACTTTCCGCCCGGTGTGAGCTACTTCGCGCAGCGGGTGCCGTCGGCCGGGGCGTCGCCACCGAGGAGGTAGCGGTTGACCGCGCCGTCCACGCAGGTGTTGCGGCGGCCGTAGGCGGTGTGGCCGTCGCCGTCGTAGGTGAGGAGGCGGCCGGAGTCGAGCTGGTCGGCGAGGGACTGGGCCCAGGCGTAGGGGGTCGCCGGGTCGCGGGTGGTGCCGACCACGACGATCGGGGCGGAGCCGGCGGCGGCGATGGTGTGCGGGGCGCCGGTGGCGGGGACCGGCCAGTAGGCGCAGGCCAGGGCCATCCAGGCCATGTCACGGCCGAAGTGGGCGGAGGCCTTCTCGAAGTCCGGGACGGCGGCGGCGGCCTCGGCGGGCGAGGCGAAGGGGGCGGGGAGGTCGAGGCAGTTGACGGCCATGTTGGCGTACATGAGGTTCGGGTAGCTGCCGTCGGACTCGCGCTCGTAGTACTGGTCGGAGAGCTTGAGCAGACCGGTGCCGTCGCCGGCCTTGGCGGAGGTGAGCACGGTGCGCAGCTGGGGCCAGAGGAACTCGGCGTACATCGCGTGGATCACGCCGGTGGTGGCCTGGGCCTCCGTCAGCTTCCGGGCGGGGTCGGAGGTGGGCAGCGGGGCGCCGTCGAGCTGCTTGAAGAGGGCGAGCAGCTGCTCGCCGGCCTTCTGTTCGGTGTCGCCGAGCGCGCACTCCCCGCCGTGCTTGGCGCAGTCCTTGGCGAAGGCGGACCAGGCGGTCTCGAAGCCGGCCGCCTGGGTCCGGTTGCCGGCGACGGCGTCGAGCGCCGGGTCCATCGCGCCGTCCAGCACCATCCGGCCGACCTTGGCGGGGTAGAGGCCGGCGTAGGTGGCGCCGAGGAAGGTGCCGTAGGACTTGCCGAGGTAGCTGATCTTCTCGTCGCCGACCAGGGCGCGCAGCACGTCCAGGTCGCGGGCCGACTCGACCGTGGAGACGTGACCGAGCACGGCGCCCGCGTTCTGCTTGCACCCCTCGGCGAACTCCTTGTCGGAGGCCACCAGGGCGTCGATCTCCGACTGGTCGTCAGGGGTGATGTCGACGGCGGTGTACGCGTCCATCCGCGGGCCGCTCAGGCAGGTCACCGGCCGGGAGCGGCCGACGCCACGCGGGTCCAGGCCGACCAGGTCGTACCCGGCGCGGACCTCGGCGTCGTAGCCCTTGGCCACCGCCTCCACGTAGTCGACGGCGGAGGCGCCGGGGCCCCCCGGGTTGAGCAGCAGCGAGCCGAGCTTGGCCCGGCCACCGGGACGGGTGGTGGCGGGCTTGCGGGCGGCGGCGAGGGTGAGATCGCCGCCGGACGGGGCGGCGTAGTCGAGCGGGACCTTGAAGGTGGCGCACTCGAACTCGCCGTCGCAGGGCTGCCAGGAGAGCTTCTGGGCGTAGTACGGGGCCAGCGCGGCCGGGGTGCCCTCCGGGAGCGGCTGGAGCGGGGTGGCACCGGCGCTCCGGGAGGCCGAGGCGCCCGAGGCGGCGTCCGAGGACGGCGGCGTGGACGAGGTGGGGCTGTCGGACCGGCCCGAGGTGCAACCGCCCACCAGCAGCGCGGCGGCGAGCAGGGCGGGCACGAGGCGGACGGGCCGGACTGCGCGCATCGGGGCGTCTTCTCTCGGCAGAGGGGGTCGGACGCCCCGAGCCTAGCGCCCGGTGATCGGCACGCCCGCGCTCCGGCGCACGGGCGTCGCCGCGCGCCCCGAACTCGCTTTCGAGCCCGCCGGTGCAAGTGCTCCGCTCCGCCACCGCCGCCGTCGCCACCACCGCCGGGGCCCGCAGCTCTGCTGTCGCCGGTACGGCGGCCGGGGCCGTCGGGGCCGCTGGATGCACAGGTGCGGCGGGCGTGGCGGGTGCGGCGGGTGCCGCGGCCGTCAGCGCGTCAGGTTCTCGGCCAGGTACTGGACCGCCACCCGGACCAGCCGGAGCCGCTCGCGGTCGGGGGCGAAGTCCCGGACCGCGTCGGAGAGCCGGACGTTGGCCTTGGCGGCCCGCCCCTGACCCTCCTTCAGTGCCTTCTGCAACCCGCGCGCCGCGCCCAGCCCCTCCGCGTCGTCCTTGGCCGCGGCCAGCAACAGCTTCGCCGCGCTCCCCTCCGGCGCCTCGGCCGCGGCGACCGCCAGCGCGGCGCCGTCGTACCGGCCGGAGACGGCGGCGGCCGCCCCGTACAGGTCGGGGCGGGCCAGTCCGGCGGCGGCCGCGCAGGCCGCGCCGCCCTCGACGCCCAGCACGCCCCAGCCGCCGGGGCCGGGCGGCAGGGTGCGGAAGGCGGCGCCGACGGCCGTCCGCAGCGCCTGGTCGTCGGCGATGGCCTGCGGGGCGGCGGCGACCAGTTCGCACGGGTGGCCGGTGCCGGCTGGGGCCGCCGGGGCGACCAGCACGAACGGGCGGGAGCGGCCCAGCTTCACGGCGGAGGCGACGCCCTCGAAGACGTCGGGGAGTTCGGCGTCGGCGGTCCGGCCGGTGGTGCCCGCGTGCAGCACCACGACCGGGAAGCGGGCCTGCGGCTCGGCGCGGTAGCGGTCCGGCAGCCAGACCCTGACCGTCCGGGGGCGGCCGTCCGGTCCGGCCACCTCACCCTCCATCAGTTCACCGCCCGCAGGCCTGCCGATCAGCTCGAACCGCGTCACCACGGGCGGGAGTTCGGCCCCGGAGGGGGACGGCTGCACCGGCGGCGCGGCGGGCCGCTCGGCCGCGACCACCGCGACGGCCTGCGCCGGACGGACGCCACGGCCGTCCAGGACGACCGCGACGGTGAGCGCGGTCACGCACATCCCGCACAGTACCGCGCCGCCGGCCCTGACCAGCAACGGCCGCTGCTCGGCGGTCAGTTCGTAGGTCTGGGCCGCCTTCAGGTCGCGCCAGCGGACCAGCGCGGCCCGGCCCAGCAGGAACCCGGCGACCAGGGCCACCACCAGCGGTACGACGAGGAACGGTCTGGGCATGCGGCGCACCACCTCTCGGTTCTCGGTGCACAGCGTGCCGGGCGCAGCGGCGGGCGGCGGGACGGCTCCCGGGGCGGGTCCGCGATTCACTCGAAGGGAGGAGGTGATGTTTCGTCAACTCACCGCCGTACGGCGGCAACCGACCGCCGCTGCCAGTCGGAGCCCCAGCCCCGGCTCCAGCTCCACGGGGTCGCGCAGCGGTGCTGCTCAGCCCGCCCGGAGGGCGACCGTCATCGCCTCGACCGCCAGCAGCGGGTCGACGTTCCGGTCCAGGGCGCGGCGGCAGGCCAGCACGGCCTCGATCCGGCGCAGCGTGTTCTCCGCGCTCCCGGCGCCCGCGACCCGGCCGAGCGCCTGGCGCTGGTCCTCGTTGGACAGCGCGCCGGTGGAGCCGAGCTGGAGCGCCAGCACGTCCCGGTAGAAGCCGAGCAGGTCCAGCAGGGCGACGCCGAGCGTCTCGCGCCGGGTCCTGGTGGCCCGGCTCTTCTGGCGCTTCTCCAGCTCCTTGACGGCGCCCGCCATCCCGCGCGGCGCGCGGCTGCCCTCGACCGCCCCGTAAGCCGCCCTCAGATCGCCCGTCTCCTTGGCGTCCTGAGTCTCCGCCAGCGCCTCGGCGTCCGCCTTGGCGGTGTCCACCAGCCGCTGGGCGGCGGCCAGGCAGCCTCCGATGTCGGCGACCTCCAGCGGGATCTTCAGCACGTCCAGGCGACGGGCCCGGGCCTGCTCGTCCACGGCCAGGCGGCGGGAGCGCTCGATGTCCCCCTGCCCGGCCAGCGCCGCCAGCCGCGCCGCCTCCGGCTCGACCCCGTCCCGGCGGACCAGCATGTCGGCCACCGCCTCGGCGGCCGGGGTGCGCAGCACCAGCAGGCGGCAGCGCGAACGGATGGTGGGCAGCACGTCCTGCACCGAGGGGGCGCAGAGCAGCCACACGGTGCGCGGGGAGGGCTCCTCCACGCCCTTCAGCAGCGCGTTGGCCGCCGCCTCGGTCAGCCGGTGCGCGGCGTCCACCAGGATCACCGACCAGCGGCCGCCGGTCGGGTAGCTGGCGGCGCGCAGCACCAGGTCGCGCATGTCGCCGACACCGATCGACAGGCCGTCGGTGCGGACGTACTTCACGTCGGCGTGGCTTCCGGACAGCACCGTGTGGCAGCCGTCGCAGAAACCGCAGCCCGGAACGCCGCCGAGCTCGAGGTCCGGGCTGGTGCACTGGAGGGCCGCCGCGAAGGCCCGCGCGGCGGTGGTCTGCCCGGCGCCCGGCGGGCCGGTGAACAGCCAGGCGTGCGTCATCAGCGAGGCGTTCCCACCCGGGACGGGGGCACCCTCCGACGCTCCGTCAGCACCCGCGCGCCCGGCGGCCACCGTCGCCCGCGCCGCCACGGCCGCCGCCGTCAGCTGCTCGACCACCCGATCCTGGCCGACCAGGTCGTCCCACACACTCACGCCGCACTCCCTCGTCCCACCCGAGCCTAACCGCAACGGCGGACACCCACGGGCCCGCCGCCGAGACGCACCCGCCACGGCCGCGCCGACCGCAGGAGAGGTCGACGCCGTGCCCCGCCCCCGCCACGCGGAAGCGGCGGCACGCGGAAGGGGCGGGCCCGGCCACCGGCCGCGCCCGCCCCTCCGATCGATCCAACGGCTACTTGCGCTTGCGACCCTTGCGGTCGCGGTCCTGCTCCTCGCCGTTCTCGTCCCAGCGCGCCCACTCCTCGCGGGAGCCGAGCAGGCTGTCGGTCAGGCTGGGCAGGTCGTCCATCGGGGTCTCCTCGGCCCAGGACGGCCGCGGCCGCGGCTCCTCCACCGGCAGCGGCAGCTCCCGGGTCGACTCGGCCTCGGACTCCGCCGGAGCGGCCGGCTCGTCCCGCCACAGGTCGGACGGCACCCGGTCCGCGGGAGCAGCAGGAGCAGCGGGCGCGGTCGGCCTGGCAGGCCGGACGGGCTCGGCCGGCAGCTTGGGCAGCTCGGCGGTCCGGGCACCCTCCACCTTCGGCAGCACGGCCGTCTCGTCCGCGGGGACCCGCGGCAGGACCGCCGTCTCACCCGCCGCCGGCACCCGCGGCAGCACCGCGGTCTCGTCCGCCGGGACGCGCGGCAGCACGGCCGTCTCGTCGGCCGGCATCCGCAGCTCGGTGGTGGTCTGGTCCCGGTCCCGGCCCGGGTGGGCCAGCTCCATGGTGGTGGTCGCCTCGTTCGAGGACGCCGCCCCCGAGTCCTCCGCCTCGGCAGCCGACGCAGCCGACGCAGTCGGCGCAGTCGGCGCAGCAGCCGCAGCCGTCGTCGCGGCAGCCGCGGCCGCGGCGACCCGCGCCGCCTCCGCCCGCTGCAGCGCCTCCTCGGCCCGCCGCCGCTGTTCGGCCCGCTGCTCCTCGCGCTGGCGCTGCAGCTCCGCCTGCGCCGCCGCCTCGGCGGCCAGCCGCTGCCGCTCCGCCTCCTCGGCCTTGCGCCGTTCGGCCTCCGCCGCCGCCCGGACCGCAGCCTCCTCGGCCTGACGGGCCGCCTCGGCCTCCGCCTTGAGGCGCGCCTCCTCGGCGGCCTTGGCCGCCGCCTCCGCCGCGAGCCGCTCGGCCTCCTCGCGGGCCAGCCGGTCCTTCTCCTCCTGCTCCTTCCGGAGCTCCTCCAGCAGTTCGAGCCGCTTGCGCTCGGCCTCCTCGGCCTCGGCCTTCAGGCGGGCCTCCTCGGCGGCGCGGCGCGCGGCCTCCTCGCGGGCCAGCCGCTCCTGCTCGAGCTTGGCGGCCTTCTCCTGCTCGGAGAGCGGCAGCTCGCGGTCGAGCCGGTGGCGGATCGCGGTCGTCACGAAGGCGGGCTGCTGGCTGCCGTCCACCACGAGGTAGCGGGCGGGGTCGGCCGCGGCCAGCGCGAGGAACCCGGCGCGCACGCGGGCGTGGAACTCGGTGGGCTCGGACTCCAGCCGGTCGAGCGCCTCGGTGAAGCGCTCGCGCGCCGCCTCGGGGGCGACGTCCAGCACCACGGTCAGGTCGGGCACCAGGCCGCCGGTGGCCCAGCGGGAGATCCGGGCCACCTCGGTGGCGGCCAGGTCGCGGCCCGCGCCCTGGTAGGCGATGGACGAGTCCATGTACCGGTCGGTGATCACCACGGCGCCGCGCTCCAGCGCGGGGCGGATGACGTTCTCGACGTGCTCGGCCCGGTCGGCCGCGTAGATCAGCGCCTCGGCCCGGTGCGAGAGGCCGGTGTTGCCGACGTCCAGCACCAGGGCGCGCAGCCGCTGGCCGATCGGCGAACCGCCCGGCTCGCGGGTGACCACGACCTCGTGGCCCTTGCTGCGGATCCACTCGGCCAGCGCGTTCGCCTGCGTGGACTTGCCGGCACCGTCCCCGCCCTCCAGGGCGATGAAGTAGCCGGTGCCGCTCACCCGGTGGGCCGGGACCACGTCCGCGCCCCGGACCGAGCGCAGCAGCTCGCGGCCGAACGGCACGGTGCCCCGCTGGTCGTCGGTCTTCAGCAGCACCACGGCGGCGAGCACCAGCACCAGCAGGCCGGCGGAGCCGACGGCCAGCGCGGCGCCGTCGTGGATGAAGGTGAAGCTGCCCGGCTCGACCTCGCCGAGCGAGATCTCGCCGTACCCGGCCGCGGCCAGCGGCATCAGCACCAGTGCGGCGCCGACCACCACCCGCAGCACCGCGTGGAGGTGCTCGGTGACCTTGGGCAGCCGGGCCTCCTCGACCTCCTGGGCGAGCAGCGTCCGGCCGGTGCCGATCACCACGCCGGCGGCCAGACCGGCCAGCACGGTGAGCAGCAGGACCAGGACGAAGTCCAGCACCAGCCCGGCCAGGATCAGCGCCAGGCCCTCGGTGATCAGGGCCAGCGCCAGCAGCCGGCGGCGGGAGAGCGAGGGCAGCAGCGGACGGGTGATCCGGACGCCGACGGCGGGGGCGAGGCCCGCGGCCAGCACCACCAGGCCGTAGCCGATCGGGCCGCCCCGGTGGTCGACCGAGGTGAGCAGGCCGAGCGCGGCCACGCCGGCCATCGAGGCGTAGGCGGCGGCCACCGCGAAGGTGAAGTAGGGGGCGGAGCCGGTCCGGCCCTTGCTCAGCGCGGGGCCGGGGGTGGCGTCGGTCGGGGCGCGCAGGCCCTGCAGCGGGGAGCGCGGGGCTCCGGCCGCGCCGGAGGGCAGCTGCTGGAGGAAGACCAGCACGGCGGCGGCGGCCAGCAGCAGCGCGGCGCCCACCCCGGCGGTGGTGAACTGGTGCGTCCTCAGCCAGTCCGAGCCGAAGGCGGCGAAGACGTTGTTCAGCAGGGTCAGCGCGACCAGCAGGGCACCCGCCAGCGGCACCACGGCCCAGCCGGTCCGCAGGTCGACCGAGCGGACGGTCTCCAGGTAGGCGGCCGAGGGCCGCTGCTCCGACTCGACGGCGTACGGGTCGGCGACCGGCAGCAGGCCGGGGACGGCCGCGTCCTTGGCCACCGTCCAGACCCGCTCGGCCGCACCGGCCAGGAAGGCGGTGCCGAGCAGCAGCCAGAGCGCCGAGCCGGACGACCAGGTGAGCCACCAGGGTGCGATCCCGATCAGGACCGCTCGGAAGGCGTCCGATCCGAACAGCACCCAGCGCCGGTCCAGCTTCGAAGCGACCAGACCGTGCACCGGTCCGAGCAGCGCCGCGCCGAACAGCACGGTGGCCAGCAGCCGCGAGGCCAGCAGCGCGGCGACGGCCAGCGCCCCCGCCCGGTACCCGTGCCCGAACTGACCCCCGATCAGCGCGGCCACCCAGGCCAGGCCGACCAGCACCATCAGCCCGAGCCGGTCACCGGCCCCGCCGATCAGCTGCGCGGTCCACAGCCTCCGGTACGGGCGCAGCCGCAGCAGCGCCCTGGCCCGCTCGCCGGGCGTCCCGGCGGGACGGATCTCCGGTGGCTCGGGGGCACTGGTGGGGCTGGGCTGCTCCTCGCTCGTCATACCGTCAGCGTAGCGGTCACCGCCCGGCGGATAAGAGGGGCGAGTCCCTCCGGAACGCCGTCATCACAGGGTTGTGACACTCCCCTCGCACCCGGCACCGCAGCGAGCCCGCCCGCCCCGCACGCGACGAGGGCCCGCACCGGAGTGCGGGCCCTCGTCGTGGAGCGTCCTGCTCAGTCCTGCCCGGTCCTGCTCACTCCTGCTCGGGAGCCGCCGCCTTCTTCGCCGCGACCTTCTTGGCGGCGGTCTTCTTCGCCGTGGTCCCGGCCGCCGTGGTCTTCTTGGCGGCGGTCTTCTTCGCTGTGGTGGTCTTCTTGGCGGCGGTGGTCTTCTTGGCCGCCGCCTTCTTTGCCGGAGCCTTCTTGGCCGCCTTCTTCACCGGCCCGCGGGCCCGCTTCTCGGCCAGCAGCTCGTAGCCGCGCTCCGGGGTGATGCCCTCCACCGAGTCGTCCTTGCGGAGCGTCGCGTTGGTCTCCCCGTCGGTCACGTACGCTCCGAAACGGCCGTCCTTGACCACCACCGGTCGCTCGCTGACCGGGTCGGTGCCCAGCTCCTTGAGCGGCGGCGCGGCGGCGGCGCGGCCGCGCTGCTTCGGCTGGGCGTAGATCGCCAGCGCCTCCTCGAGGGTGACCGTGAACATCTGCTCCTCGCTGGTCAGCGAGCGCGAGTCGGTCCCCTTCTTGAGGTACGGGCCGTAGCGGCCGTTCTGCGCGGTGATCTCCACGCCCTCGGCGTCGGTGCCGACCACCCGGGGCAGCGAGAGCAGCATCAGCGCGTCGGCCAGCGTGACGGTGTCCAGGGACATCGTCTTGAGCAGCGAGGCGGTGCGCGGCTTGACCGCGTTCTTGCCGGTCTTCGGGGTGCCCTCGGGCAGGATCTCGGTGACGTACGGGCCGTAGCGGCCGTCCTTGGCGACCAGCATGTTGCCGGACTCCGGGTCCTTGCCCAGCTCGAAGTCGCCGCTGGGCTTGGCCAGCAGCTCCTCGGCCAGCTCGATGGTCAGCTCGTCCGGCGGCAGCTCGTCGGGGATGTCGGCGCGCTGGCCGGGCTCGCCCTCGACCGGCGAGGCCTTCTCCACGTACGGGCCGTAGCGGCCGACCCGCAGGGTGATCTCCTCGTTCAGCGGGAACGAGCTGATCTCCCGGGCGTCGATCGCGCCGAGGTCGGTGACCAGTTCCTTGAGCCCGCCGAGGTGGTCGCCGTCGCCGTTGCCCGCGTCGGCCGCGCCGCCCGCGATCGCGGCACCCTCGCCCTCGCCGAAGTAGAAGCGCTTGAGCCACGGCACGGACTCGGCCTCACCGGCCGCGATCCGGTCGAGGTCGTCCTCCATCTTGGCGGTGAAGTCGTAGTCGACCAGCCGGCCGAAGTGCTTCTCCAGCAGGTTCACCACGGCGAACGACAGGAAGGAGGGAACCAGTGCGGTGCCCTTCTTGAAGACGTACTTCCGGTTGATGATCGTGTCGATGATCGACGCGTAGGTCGACGGGCGGCCGATCTCCCGGTCCTCGAGCTCCTTGACCAGCGAGGCCTCGGTGTAGCGGGCCGGCGGCTTGGTCGAGTGGCCCTCGGGGTTGAGCTGCTCGGCGGCCAGCGGGTCGCCCTCGGTGACCTGGGGCAGCCGGCGCTCGCGGTCGTCCAGCTCGGCGTTCGGGTCGTCGGCGCCCTCGACGTAGGCCTTGAGGAAGCCGTGGAAGGTGATGATCTTGCCGGAGGCGGAGAACTCCACGTCCTGCCCGGTGGCGGCCCGGCCGCCGACCTTGACCGTCACCGACTGGCCGACGGCGTCCTTCATCTGGGAGGCGACGGTGCGCATCCAGATCAGCTCGTAGAGCCGGAACTCGTCGCTGCTCAGACCGGTCTCGGCCGGGGTGCGGAAGCGGTCGCCGGAGGGGCGGATCGCCTCGTGCGCCTCCTGGGCGTTCTTGACCTTGGAGGCGTAGGTGCGCGGGGCGTCCGGCAGGTAGTCGGCACCGTAGAGCTGGGTGACCTGGGCCCGGGCGGCCGCGATCGCGGTGTCCGAGAGCGTGGTCGAGTCGGTTCGCATGTAGGTGATGAAGCCGTTCTCGTACAGCTTCTGGGCCACCTGCATGGTGCGCTTGGCGCCGAAGCCCAGCTTGCGGCTGGCCTCCTGCTGGAGCGTGGTGGTGCGGAACGGCGCGTACGGCGAGCGGCGGTACGGCTTGGACTCGACGCTGCGGACCGAGAACGCGGTCTGCTCCAGGGCCGCGGCCAGCGCGCGGGCGGCCGTCTCGTCCAGGTGCAGCGTGTTGGTGCTCGCGGCCTTCAGCTGCCCGTCCGAACCGAAGTCGCGACCGCTGGCGATCCGCTTGCCGTCCACCTGGGAGAGCCGGGCACCGAAGGACTCCGGGTTGGCGGCGTCCACCGCGGTGCGGCCGGTGCCGAAGGTGCCGGTCAGGTCCCAGTACGAGGCGGTGCGGAAGGCCATCCGCTCGCGCTCGCGCTCGACCACCAGCCGGGTGGCGACGGATTGCACGCGGCCAGCCGAGAGCTTCGGCATGACCTTCTTCCAGAGCACCGGCGAGACCTCGTAGCCGTAGAGGCGGTCGAGGATGCGGCGGGTCTCCTGGGCGTCCACCAGGCGCTGGTTCAGCTCGCGCGGGTTGCGCACGGCCTCCTGGATGGCGTCCTTGGTGATCTCGTGGAAGACCATCCGGTGCACCGGCACCTTGGGCTTCAGGACCTGCTGGAGGTGCCACGCGATGGCCTCGCCCTCGCGGTCCTCATCGGTGGCGAGGAAGAGCTCGTCGGACTCCGCGAGCAGCGACTTGAGCTTGGTGACCTGCGACTTCTTGTCCGCGTTCACCACGTAGATCGGAGCGAAGTCGTGGTCCACGTCGACGCCGAGGCGGCGCACCTCGCCGGTGTACTTGTCCGGCACCTCGGCGGCCGTGCCAGGGAGGTCGCGGATGTGCCCCACGCTGGCCTCGACGACGTAGCCGGGGCCCAGGTAGCCCTTGATCGTCTTGGCCTTGGCCGGCGACTCGACGATGACGAGTCGCTTGCCGTGCGCGGTCTCGCTGCTCGGGGACACCTTCGCTCTTCTCTCCCGGTCGTTAACGTCTGCTGGGCGGCGCGTGGCGGCCGGGAAGAGCGCGAAAAATCCCGTCCTCCCCGCCGTGTGGAGCTGCCGCTCCGCGACGGCCCCACCAGCGGAGTGTGACCGTACCCTGGCCACCCTTGTCAAACGAACGGATCGCACTTTTTCACCGGCAAGGCCGACCTACGCCACTCGAACGGTAACCCGATGAGGAGCGTTCCCGCCGCGCGGAGGGGGGTGCAGGGCCTTCCGGGAGTCGGATTCCGGACGCGGACGACCGTTCAGCGAGCAGGCCGCACGAGGAGCAAGGCGACGGAGGGACAGCCCCGCACGTCCGCCTCACTCGGACGGGAAGCGGCTGGTTCGTATCCGCACCGATTGCCGGGGGGCGTACGCGCCCCATCCACCGGGACCTACCGGGCGAGCACCTCGCCGAGCAGGCTGAGACCGCCGGCCAGTGCACTGGTGCCGAGCAGCAGCCAGAGCACGTCGCCGGGGACCGCCGAACCGGCCGAGCCGGCCGCCAGCACCACGCGGTTCGGCCGCCGGGCGTCGTACCGGACCTGCACCGCCGTCCCGGGCGTCAGCCAGGCCGGACGCCGCAACGGGGTCTGCCCGCGCGGCCTGGTCAGCACCGAACGGTCCGGACCGGTCGGGACGGAGAGCAGTGGGGCGCTGTCCAGCTCGCCGTAGGTGTCGACGCGGTGCTCACCGAAGGCGTCGTGGTCCGCGACCACCCGGGCGGTGGCGGGCACGCCGTGGCGGCGCAGGCGGTGGCGAAGTCGCAGTTCGACCGCGCACCAGAGCAGCAGCGCGCCACCGAACACCGTGAGTACCACCCCTGCCGCCAACGCCGTCGGCGTCTCCATCGCCCCGCCCCTCCACCGGCCCCGCCTCGTCCACAGCCTGTGGACAGGAGGCTGGCAGGCACGGGCGGCCGGGTGTCGTACGCCCACCGAAGCGGGGGCCACCCGGAGGTGAACCGGAGATGACGGATCGCCGCAGACACCCTGGTGGCCGTCCGACGGGCCCGCACCGCACCGCCCGCACATTCGAACACCGCCGGGGCCGCCCGCTGTCCACCGCCTGTGGACAACTGCGCGGCCCCGGCCGCGCACCGTCACCCCACGGGCTCGATGAACCCCTGCTCGGTCAGCAGCCGCAGCGACTCCGGCACCCGGTCCCGCAGCACCACCCGGTCCTCGCCGAGCAGTTGGGCGATGGCGTCCACGATCTCGCCCGCCGCCAGGGTGCCGTCGCAGACCCCGACGAAGCCCGCGCCGACGGTGTCCACCTTGGTCGCCCGGCGCATGCCCCGGTTGTGACGGAGGATCACGTGCTCGGGGTCCTCCGCGCCGGGGGCGCCGACCTGCTCCTGCACCACCTCGTCGGCGAGCTGGTAGCGGGCCGCCAGCAGCGCGGCGTCGTCGTGGGCGCGCAGGAAGTCCTGCCGGCCGAACCAGTCCTCGATGTGCGGGCCGAGCGGCTGCTCCACCGGGTGCGGCCACTCCTCGATCCGGACCGTCGGCTGCTCCGCGCCGCCCGCCCGCAGGGTGATCCAGCCGAACCCGACGCCCTCGACGCCGCCCGCCTCGAAGGCGTCCAACCACTCGCCGTACCGGGCCTGGTAGTCGGAACCTGGGCCGCGGTGGTCCCCGCCGTCGCGCAGCCAGAGCTCCGCGTAGTGGGCCACGTCCTGGACGTCGCGCTGCACCACCCAGGCGTCCAGGCCCGTCCCGGCCACCCAGCCGGCCACCCGGTCGTGCCAGTCCTCGCCCTTGACGTACTGCCAGTTCGCCAGCAGGTGGCAGTACCCGCCGGGCTCCAGGTGCGCGGCCGCGCCCCGGACGATCGAACGGCAGAGCTCGTCGCCCGCCATCCCGCCGTCCCGGTAGACGAAGCGGCTGCCGGGCGAGATCACGAAGGGCGGGTTGGAGACGATCAGGTCGAACTTCCCGTCCCCGACCGGCTCGAACAGGCTGCCCTCGGCGGTCTCCGCGTTCTCGAAGCCGGAGAGCGCCAGGGTCAGCGCGGTGAAGTGCAGCGCGCGCGGGTTGAGGTCGGTCGCGGTGACCTGCTGCGCGTGCCGGGCGGTGTGCAGCGCCTGCACGCCCGAACCGGAGCCCAGGTCGAGCGCCCGGCGCACCGGACGGCGCACCGCCAGGTTGGCCAAGGTGGTGGAGGCCCCGCCGACCCCGAGCACCAGGTCCTTGCGGGCCACCCCGTGCGCGGTCTCGCCGGAGCCGATGCCGCCCGCTCCGCCGACGGCGCAGCCCAGGTCCGAGACCACCCAGGCGTCCGCACTCGGCAGACCCGCCACCTCGTTGGCGTACGGGCGCACGTCCACGGTGGCCCGCACCTGCTCGCCGTCCCGGGCCAGCCAACGGTCCGTCAGGCAGTCCTCCACCGGCAGCGCGGCGGCAGCGGCCGCGTACGGGACCGGCTGCTGCAGCAGAAACAGCCGCACCAGGGTCTCCAACGGGCTACCGCCCCCGGTCGCCCGCAGCGCGGGCACGGCCTCGCTCCGGGCGAGCGCGGCGTACGCGGTCGGCCCGAGCAGGTCGAGGCACCCGTCGGCGGTGTAGGAGGCGGCGAGCAGCGCCTCGCGCAGCTTCGCGAGGCGGGCATGGTCAAGCACAGGGCTGCTACTGGTCACCGCCCCATTCTCCCGCCTGCCGACGCGGCCGCGCCCCGGCCGCGGGCCGGGAGGCAGGCCGCAGCCGGGCCGCAGGCCGGGGGCAGGCCGCAGCCCGGGCGCGGGGCGGGAGGCAGACGCGGCTACGGGCCGGGAGGCGACCGCCGGGGTCAGCTGCTCGGCGTCGCGGAGGGGGTCGCTGCGGCCGACTGCCCGGCGGTCGGGGACTGGCCCGCCGCGGGCGACTGTCCGCCCGCCTGGCCGCCGCCCTGACCGTCCGTCGGCGTAGTGCTGGGGGCGGGCGTCTGACCGCCGTCCTGGCCCTGCGTCTGACCGGCGGTCGGCTGGCTTCCCGCCGGAGCCGGGGAGGGCTTGCAGCCGGTCTGCTTGGAGATCGCCGCGCCGAGCTCGCCGCTCTGGAGCGTGTTGAGCGCGGCCGTGGACTGCTGGGCCAGCCGCTGGATCTGGTCGCTGACGCTGCGCAGACCGTCGGCGAACTTCGCCTGGTCCCCGTTGGGCAGCGCGGTCAGCTTCTGCTGGACGTCCAGGTAACCCTGGGCGGCCTGCTTGAGCTCCTCCGTCGCACCCTGCTGGACCTTGGCACCGTCACCGATCTTCGGCACGCCCGCCTTGGCGATCGCGTCCGCCAGCTGCTGGTTGGTCTGCGCCAGCGTCCCGAGGTCGGCGGCGAGCCGCTTCTGCAGGTCGGCCGGCGCCTCCCCCGGGACGACCTTGCCGCTGTCGTCGAGCGCGGCCGTGGACTGCGCGATCGGGTCATGGGCGGCGTCGCAGACGGTCTTCGCCCAGGAGTCGAGCGCGGCGCCGGAGTTGTCGTCGCCGCCGCAGCCGACGGCGCCCACCGCCAGTGTCAGGCCCAGCACGGGTGCGGCCCACAGCCGCTTCTCGAACTTCACGCTGCGAACCTACACGGCACCGCTCGGGCTCAGGCCCGCTCCACCCGGATCGCGTCCCCGGGGCGGACGGTGCGCAGCACGGCGGGATCGCCGTCCAGGGCGCCCAGCAGGTTGCAGGGGCTGGCGAGCCGGCACTCGCCGCCGCGCGAGACCGGCGTCGGGCCGTAGGGCAGCGCCAGGCTGTCGCCCTCGGTCCAGAACGCGACGGTGCCGGGGTCGACCACCTGGGCCGCGTCCTCCTCGACCGACGCGGCGACGGGCGTGCCGAAGTAGACCTCCTCGCCCCAGGTGTTCGCGGACGAGGTGATCGGGAGCGCCGCCCAGAGCGCCTCGGACGTGGGGGTGCGCCTCAACGTGGCCGTGGTGTGCCCGGCCGGCCAGAGGATGCGGATGCGCATGGGGAAGGTGTCCTTCTCTCGAAACGGATCCGATCGCGCCGAGAGCAGGGAACAGTCACCTTCAACAGTTTGTCAATGCCCTCGGGGTGGCCGAGAGCACCTGGGGCCCGGGGGTCGCGAGTCCCGGGGGTCGGGAGTCCCGGGGTCGGACCGGACCCGGCAGGCGAGGACTCAGAACTCATCGAGCTCCGGCGACAGCGGCCAGCTCATCCGGATCAACCCGCCACTGGCCCCCGAGGTCACCTCGACGTCCTCGACCAGGCCGGTGATCACCGCCAGCCCGAGCGCGTCCTCGGCGTCCTCCCCGGCCTCCTCGGCGTCGCTGCCGACCGGCGGCAGACCGGCGGCGCCGGCCTCGTCCTCGACCTCGATGAGGAAACGCTTCTCCTGGTCGGTGAGCGCAACCCGGACCGCGCCGTCGACACCACCGCGCTGGTGCAGGCCGACCGCCCGCGAACAGGCCTCGCCGACCGCGAGCCGGACCTCGTCGAGCACCGACTCATCGACTCCGGCGCGCCTCGCCACCGCCGCGGCCACCAGACGGGCCGTCCGCACGTGCTCGGGAAGTGCGCTGAACCGAAGTTCGACCGTTGCCATTGTCTTCCCCTCCGGGATCGTGCCCGGGATCGCACCCCGGGCTCGCGCGGGCCGGACGGCGCCGCGCCGGGGCAGTCGCCCACCATCCGCCACCGGCGGGGCCGCAGTGGCCCCGCCGGTGTGCGAGTGAGCTTCTATGGGCGCCGTCGAACGGAGCGGGGCGGAACCGGAGCCCCGAACCGCGCCGCTGACGGCAGATCAGCACCGCCCGGCCCGTGCCGGAACGGCCCTGACGCCTGGTCAGTCCACCAGGCGAGGGTGCCTGAGCACCCGTCAGTCGTTCGCCGCAACCGCGTCGTCCACCGACGTGTGGATCGGGAAGACCTTGGTCAGACCGGTGATCCGGAAGATCTTCAGGATGCGCTCCTGGTTGCACACCAGGCGGAGCGAACCCTCGTGCGCGCGGACGCGCTTGAGACCGCCGACCAGGACACCGAGACCGGTCGAGTCCAGGAAGTCCACGCCCTCCATGTCGACGACCAGGTGGTAGTTGCCCTCGTTGACGAGCTCGACCAGCTGCTCGCGCAGCTTGGGGGCGGTGTACACATCGATCTCGCCGCCAACCTCGACGACCGTACGGTCGCCGACAGTGCGGGTCGACAGGGACAGGTCCACGGAACCTCCAGCACCTTGCCTTGCTACGTCATTGCGATCCTCGGCCGGGTGGCCGCCACCGCTTGGTCGCAAGGCCGGGCACGGCACGGCCGCTGGTCTCGTGTACGAGCGCGGCGATGCAACCCTCGGCCATGCGGCCGTCACGGCTTCATTCAACCACCTGTGACCATGCCCGCACGATGGCTTGGCGCGATTCTCCGCCACGGCAGTGACACACTGGCTGCTCATGCCGCCCCGTCATCACCAGCCAGAGGCCCTGCTGACCACCCTGTCCACGAGCCGTGGCAGGGCTGACCGCCTCACCCATACGGAGCACATGGCAGCCCGGCCCGCCCGGTACGCACCGTGGCCGGAAGGCATCCGCCCCGAGATCGTGGCCGCTGCCGGGGAGCTCGGCATCACCGAGCCGTGGGCCCATCAGGCCGAGGCGATGGAATTGGCGCAATCCGGCCAAACTGTGGTGCTGGCCACAGGCACCGCCTCGGGCAAGTCGCTCGGCTACCTGGCGCCGGTGCTCAGCGAGCTGCTCAGCGGCACCGAGGCGCGCAACGGCCGCGGCGCCACCGCGCTCTACCTGGCACCGACCAAAGCCCTCGCCGCCGACCAGCGCCGCCGCGCGTCCGAACTCGCCCCCGGCCGGGTGCGGGCCGCCCTCTACGACGGGGACACCCCGTTCGAGGAACGCGAGTGGGTGCGCCAGTACGCCTCCTACGTCCTGACCAACCCCGACATGCTGCACCGGGGGATACTGCCCGCGCACCCGCGCTGGGCCTCCTTCCTCAAGACCCTGAAGTACGTGGTCATCGACGAGTGCCACACGTACCGCGGCGTCTTCGGCTCGCACGTCGCCCAGGTGCTGCGACGACTGCGACGGCTCTGCGCCCGCTACGGCTCCTCACCCACCTTCCTGCTCGCCTCCGCCACCACCGCCGACCCCGCCGTCACCGCGCGGCGGCTGACCGGGCTGCCGGCGGTGGCGGTGACCGAGGACGCCTCGCCGCGCGGACCACTGGTCTTCGCCCTCTGGGAGCCGCCGCTCACCGAGAACGTCGGCGAGCAGGGCGCCCCGGTCCGCCGCACCGCTACCGCCGAGGCCGGGTACCTGCTGACCGACCTGGTCGAACAGGGCACCCGCACGGTGGTCTTCGTCCGCTCACGGCGGGCCGCCGAACTGGTCGCCCTCCAGGCGCAGGAGCAGCTCGGCAACCCGCTGGCCTCCCGGGTCGCCGCCTACCGCGGCGGCTACCTGGCCGAGGAGCGCCGAGGGCTCGAACAGGCCCTGCACTCCGGCCGACTGCTCGGCCTGGCCTCCACCTCCGCGCTCGAACTCGGCGTGGACGTGTCCGGTCTGGACGCCGTCCTGATGGCCGGCTATCCCGGCACCCGCGCCTCGCTCTGGCAGCAGGCCGGCCGGGCCGGACGTGAGGCCCAGGGCGCCCTCGCCGTGCTGATCGCCCGGGACGACCCGCTGGACACCTACCTGGTGCACCACCCGGAGGCCCTGTTCGACACCCCGGTGGAGGCCACCGTCCTCGACCCGGACAACCCGCACGTGCTCGCCCCGCACCTGTGCGCGGCCGCCGCCGAACTCCCGCTCTGCGCTGAGGACCTGACGCTGTTCGGACCGTCCGCGGAGCCGCTGCTGCCGGTGCTGGAGAAGCGCGGCCTGCTCCGACGCCGGACGGACGGCTCCTGGTACTGGACCCGCCGGGAGCGGGCCGCCGATGCCGTGGACCTGAGGGGCAGCGGCGGCAACCCCGTGCAGATCGTGGAGGGTTCGACCGGTCGGCTGCTCGGCACCGTGGACGCGGCCGCCGCCCACACCACCGTGCACACCGGAGCGGTACACCTCCACCAGGGCCGCACCTACCTGGTGCAGGACCTCGACCTGGAGACCTCGGTCGCCCTGGTCGAACCGGCCGACCCGCCCTACACCACCTCCGCCAGGGACATCACCTCCATCTCCGTGCTCTCCACCGACACCACCGTCGAATGGGGCGAGGCCCGGCTCTGCTTCGGTTCGGTGGAGGTGGTCAACCAGGTGGTCGGATACCTGCGCAAGCGCATCTCCACCGGCGAGGTCCTGGGTGAGAGCAAGCTCGACCTCCCGCCCAGGACCCTGCGCACCCGGGCCGTCTGGTGGTCCGTCACCGAGGACCAACTGCTCGACGCCGTCATCCCGTTCGACCAACTCCCGGGCGCCGCCCACGCGGCGGAGCACGCCTCGATCGGCCTCCTCCCGCTCTTCGCGACCTGCGACCGCTGGGACATCGGCGGGGTCTCGGTGCCGCTGCACCCGGACACCGGTCTGCCGACGGTCTTCGTGTACGACGGCCACTCAGGCGGGGCCGGCTTCGCCGAGCGCGGCTTCCACGGCGCCGAACAGTGGCTCACCGCGACCCGCGAGGCCATCGCGGCCTGTGAGTGCGAGCGGGGGTGCCCGTCGTGCGTGCAGTCCCCGAAGTGCGGCAACGGGAACGATCCGCTGGACAAGGCGGCGGCAGTTCGGCTGCTGGACGTCCTGTTGGCGGGGGCCCCTGGGCGGCAGGTCTCGAAGGACGGTTGACGCTCTGACAGCTCGTTGCCGCAGGCAGCTCGGCCCCCTGTGGTGCGGGCGGCAACCGAGGGCACCGGGGCGGGGTCAGTGGCGGTGCCGGGAGCAACGGTGACGGGCTCAGCCGGTGCGGACTCGAGCAGGAGTGGCACGCCCGGAAGAGCCTCGGCAGGAAGGGGCACGCCCTGAAAGGGATCTACCGGCAGGGGTTCGGCCGACAGAGGTTCGGCCGGCAGGTGCTCGACGGCGGTGCTGCCGACCGCGTCGCTGCCCCAGGCCCACACCGGCCCCGCCCTCGACCGCGACCGCGCGGGGCCGACGGGCCAGGGGACGCCCGAGATCGGGACCTCCACCACCACATCCACCGCGTCGATGCTCTCGTGCACCTCACAGCTCACCAGCCGCGCCCGGTGCTCACCGGCGATCCGGACCGCTCGACCGCAGCCGCCGTCCTCGTCGACCATGAGGTGCCCGGCGGCGGCCAGCGCCGCCAGATCGGCGGCCGAATCCGCCCGGTGCCTGGCGGCCACCACCGCGCCCACCGCCAGGCTGGCGGCGAAGACGGCGCAACCGAGCATCGCCAGCGAGACCAGCCAAATCGTCGCCGAGCCCCGATCCCGCGCCCCGCGACGATCGAGTGTCCTCCCCTCGCCACCGGCACCGTTGACGCCCGAACGTGCATCACCCCTCGACAGTCCGTACCTCCTGGCGACCCTCAGGCCGGCCATGGCCCACCACCGCCCTCCGCGCCGATCACGTCCTCCCGGGCCGCCGCCGCCTCGGCGTGCAGCCGGACGGACAGCATCCCGCCGAGCCGCCCGGGGGCCGGGCTCGGGGCTTCGACGGTGACCCGAACGGTCTCCCCTCCGACCGAGACCGAGACGCTGGCTCCAGGCGGCGCAGCGGCCCGGGCCAACCCCGCCGCACCTCCGTCTCCCCGAGCGGCCGCCCGTGCGCCGATCCGAGCGGCATCCACACACCTGATCTGAGCCGCCGCCGTGACAACGCCCCAGACCAGCAACGCCACCAGGAAGACGAGGGCTGGCAGGGCGACCGCCGTCTCGGCCGTCACGAATCCGCAGTCCGCCCGCCGGCGGCGCCCGCGCGGTGTGTCCGGCCCACCCGGCCCCCGCGTCCCGGCGCCGTGCTCACCCCGGGCGGGCGGGACCTGCCCGCCCGGGGCCGATGCCTCGTCAGACGGCATGGAGCGCACGGTCGAGCAGCTCGCTGATGGCGCCCGAGACCGCTCCGCTGGTCACGACCTTGTACAGCAGGGCGGCGAACCCGCAGGCCGCCACCGTCCCCACGGCGTACTCGGCCGTGGTCATTCCGGCATCGCCCCGGGCCGTCCGCAAGCGACGGATGCGGACGGTCAGCCACCTCCGCCGTCGGCGCATCAGCACCCGGATCCGACGGCTCTCGCCGAGCGGGCGGCGGGCACGGACCTCGCGGTAGGGGTGAGCGTTCCGGGCAACACGTACCGTCATGGCAGAACTCCTCTGTCGACAGGGATGGTTGGAAGACATCAAGAAGGCGTTGAGGGGAGCGATGAAGGGAGCGACGGGGGTACGAGAGCTGCGCCTCCTTCCCGCAAGCTCAGGCCCGTGCCGCGAAGAGCGAGGTCAGGCCCATCACCACGGGCACCACCCCCACCAGTACGAAGGCGGGGAGGAAACAGACACCGAGCGGTGCGGTGGCGAGAACTCCGGCCCGCCGCACCCGGGCGTGGGCCGCGCGAGAGGCGGTGGCCCGGTGCGCGTGTGCCAGGCCGGTCAGCGGGGCGGTGGGCGGGGCTCCGCTGATGCTCGTTCGGACCAGGCAGCGGGCCAGCGGAGCGAGCGAGGGGCAGTCGGCTCCGAGGCGCTCCCAGCACACCTCGGGCGGCGCGCCGAGCGTCAACTCGGAGGCCACCGCGGCCAGCCGTCCGCTCATGGGCTCGTCCACGCTCTCGGCGACGGCCGCTGCGGCGGTGGCCGGGGAGCTGCTGGCGCCGAGGCAGGCAGCCAGCAGCTCGGCCGTGAGCGGGAGTTGGCGGGTGAGCCTGTCCTGCTCGACGGCGGCCCGGCGAGTGGCCGGGGACCGGACCCGTGGCAGCCACCTGCGTGCCGCCAGCCCCGTGAGCAGCCCGGCCACCAGGCCGGCCTGTCCGCCCACCACCACCAGTGCGAGCAGCCCTGCCACCACCGGCACCACCCGCTCCAGCAGTACTGCCCTACCGACCCCGCGTGCGGCCAGGGCCCTGCCGAGACGTCCGCCGCCCCGCCGCCGGACGCGCCGACTCCCGGTCGAACGCTGCCACTTCCTGATCCGCCGCCGCACCATCCAGTCCCGGAGAGCCTGCACGGCTCCGCCACCGACCGTGGCCGCCGCCAGCCCGCCGAACACCAGCGGCAGCACCAACTCCCGCCTCACCAGGCCGCCTCGGCCTGTACCGGCAGGGCGTTCCGCCCGACCCACCGGTCCTGTGCCCCGCCGACGGCCCCGGTCCGGGAGATGCCGCACCGCCGCCACTCCCCTCCCGGGTCTCCGGCCCCTCCCACCTCAGCCGCCTCCCCATTGGCAGCAGCACGCCTCCGCCTGCGCTCCCGTCGGCCCGGCGCGTCCTCTGCGGCCGTGACGATCCTGGCCGTCCACACCAGACCGGCCGCCTCCAGCAGCGCGCCGGCGATCAGGCAGGCCAGGCCGGCAGGAGTGTGCAGCAGGATGCGGACCGGGTCCGCGCCGAGCGCGGCACCGAGCATCAGGCCGACCAGGGGCAGGGCTGCCAACACGGCGATGGTGGTCCTCGGCCCCGCGAGCTCTCCGGTGATCTCCTCGACCAGTGCGCGCTCCGCCCGTAGCGCGTCGGCGAGTTGGTCGAGCCCGGGGGCGAGCCCGGTGCCGCTCTCCGCCGTGACCTGCCAGCAGGCGGCGAGCGCCGCCGCGCCCCTGCCACCGGGCAGTTCGGCGATCAGGCGCAGCGCCGCCGGAACGTCGGCCCCGTACCTCCCGGCCGTCAGCCGTGCTGCGGGCTCGGCGCCCAGCCCGTCCCTAAGCCCCGAGGGACGGCTCATCACGATGGCCAGAGCCTGACCCGCCGTCGCACCGCTGCGCAGCTCCGCGGCCAGCCCCTCGCAGAGCTCGATCACCGCCGAGGCCCGGCGTCGGGCCTCGGCCGCCCTGCGGCGCCGAGCCCGCCAACGTCGCAGGGGCACCACCCCCGCCACGGCCAGCAACACCGGCACCGGCGAGCCGGTGAGCTGTCCGGCCGCCAACCCGGCCGGGGCCAAGAGGAGTTCGACCACAAGCCAGCGGGGCTTGGCCGTGGTGAGCGCCACCATCCGGCCACGGAGGCCACCGTCCTCCACCGCCGCCCCGAGCAGGGCGCGAGCGCGGAGAGCCACCTTGGCCCGCCGCCGCAGGCCCAGCCAGAGGCCGGCCGCAACCCCTCCAGCCCCGACGGCCACCAGAATGTGACCGGGCGTCATGTCGGCTCCCTCCCGTCACGGGCGGCCCCACATCCCCCCAGGACCACCCGGGGGCCGCTCCGCAGCAGGCACCACGCCGCCACCGCGATCCCGCAGAGCGCCAGCACCCAGACCAGCTCCATCTGCCGCAGGCTCACCGCGCCACCTCCGCCGACTCCGGCGTCGCATCGACGGCTTCGGCCCGCATCCGGGTCGCGTCCGCGGCCCCGGCCCCCGCTGCGGCCCCGTCCGGCGACACCGCCGGATCCGGCAGCCCGACGCCCCGCTCCGCACAGCGGCGCCGCAACCGCTCCCATCCAGGCCCCGGCAGGACCTCCCCCTGGGCCGTGAACGTCACGGCCGGGACGGTCACCGCGAGCCCCCGTTCGTCGCCGACCAGCATGTGCAACTCGGCCACCCTCCGCCGACCGGTCCGCTGGTCCCGGACCAGGTGGATCACCACGTCCAGCGCCGCCCGGAGTTGGCTGTGGAGGGACAGTCGGTCGAGCCCGGCCTGAGAACCGAGCGCCTCCAGCCGGGCCGGGACGTCCGTCGCGGTGTTGGCGTGCACCGTGCCGCAGCCGCCCTCGTGACCGGTGTTGAGCGCGGAGAGCAGGTCGACCACCTCCTCGCCCCGGACCTCCCCGACCACCACTCGGTCGGGTCGCATCCGCAGGGCCTGGCGCACCAGGTCCTTGAGAGTCAGCTCGCCGAGGCCCTCCTGGTTCGGCGGCCTGCTCTGGAGCCGGACGACGTGCGGATGGTCGGGGCGGAGCTCCGCCGAGTCCTCGGCCAGCACGATCCGCTCCTCGGGCCCGACCAGGCCGAGCAGGGCGGCGAGGAGCGTGGTCTTGCCGGTGCCCGTCCCGCCGGAGATCAACAGGGAGAGCCGGGCCCGCAGCACGGCGCGAAGCAGCTCGGCACCGGCCGGGGCCAGCGCTCCGCCGGCCACCAACTCGTCCAGGGTGAACGGGCGGGTGCGGCAGATCCGGAGTGAGATGTGGGTGCAGCCGGCGGCGATCGGGGGCAGCACGGCGTGCAGCCGGGTCCCGTCCGGCAGGCGGGCGTCGACCCAGGGCCGGGCGTCGTCGAGGCGACGGCCGGCGGCCGTGGCCAGGCGGTGGGCCAGCCGCCGCACCGCCTCGGCGTCGGTGAAGCGGACCTCGGGGACCCGTCGCAGCCCCGCTCCCCGGTCGACCCACACCTCGTCAGGTCCGTTGACCAGGACGTCCGTCACCTCCGGCTCACCGAGCAGGCCGTCCAGCGGCCCGGCACCGACGAGCTCGGAGCGCAGCACCCTGACCGCATCCAGGACGTCGTCCCCTCCCAGGGGCGGCCGGGCGGCGCGCAGCGCAGCCGCCACCGATCCGGCGGTGGGCGCGGCCCCGGCCTCGGCCAGCCGGATCCTGACCGCGTCGATCAACGCGGCCGCCCGGTCGTCCGTCGGCCGCCGCGGAGCCGAGGGGCCACCCGCACCACTGCGGGGCCCGCCTCCGGGGAAGCCGTCCCCCGGGCCCGTGCGCTGCCGACCGATCAACGGCCGCCGCACCGGACCGGACCCGAGGCCCCGGCCCTCCCCTCCGGGCGGTCGGCTCCGCCCCGCAGCCGCCTCGCCGGGCCACTGCGACTCACTCTGACGATCCGTCACTGTGCTCCTCCTTCGAGTGCCTGGACGGGCGGCATGGCCTCGGCCAGGAAACGTGTGCAGAACCGGGCCAGTGGGCCCCGCTCGCGTATGCCGGGCGGCGAGCCCCGCTCGACGTCCACCGTCAGGCCCGGCTCGGGCGGCAACTCGCCCGCCAGCCGCATCCGGAGCCCCCGGGCCACCTCCGCCCCCGTCAGCCCGGCCGGGCCAGGCACCCGGACCACGGCGCGCAGGTCGTCGAGCCTCATCCGGACGGAGGCCGCGACCCGGTCGGCCGCCGCCATCGCGCGCAGCTCGGCGGGTACCACCAGCAGCCCGGTGTCGGACTGTTCGAGGGCCTGCCCGGCGGCCGGGTCGAGGTGGCGCGGCAGGTCGAGCACCACCAGGCCTCCCCGTCTCCGGGCGGCCGCCAGCACGCTGCGCATGGCCTCCGGAGGAACGGTCAGGACGTCCCCGCGGTCCCAGGACAGGGCCGTCAGGCGGTGCAGGGCCGGCAGGGCCTTGGCCAGCTCGGTGCCGCTGACCCGGCCCCGGGAGCCGGCCAGATCGGGCCAGCGCAGGCCGCTGGCCTCCTCTCCCCCGAGCAGCACGTCCAACCCGCCGCCCAGCGGGTCGGCGTCGATCAGCATGGTGCGGTGGCCGGAGCGGGCGGCCGTGACGGCGAGGGCGCAGGCCAGAGTGGAGGCACCGGCCCCGCCCCGGCCGCCGAGCACCGCCACGGTGAGGGCCGGGGTGCCGACGCCCTCGGCCGCGTCGGCGATCCGGTCGAGCAGCCAGGTCTGCGCGTCGGGCAGGAAGAGGACATGCTCGGCTCCGAGTTGGACCGCGCGGACCCAGACGTCGGAGTCGTCGAGGTCCAGCCCCAGCAGCAGCACCCCGGCCCGCCTGGTCAGCCCGGTGCAGCGCTCGGCGAGGTCGTCGCCGACCAGGACCAGCGGAGCCTTCTCCCAGAGGCTCCGGGGCGGTGGTGCCACCGGGAACAGCTGCGGGTCGGTGCCGGCTGCCGCGCAGAGCCTCAGCAGGTGCTCCGTGAGGGCCTCGTCCTCGGTGACGATCAACGGCCCGGGCAGGGCCGGCCGTTCGGTGGTGGGCGTCGACATGGCTGCCTCCCCGGCGTGGTCCGGTCGGGTGGCACCCGACCGGACTCCACGGTGCGGGTGAACGAACGGCCCGTCAGTTCCCGCCCGATTGCCTGTGGACAACTCGGGGCTGTGGATAACCGGGTTCACTCACACGGGGGGTGATTGCGCAATGAATTGACACGGACGACGTCACGGAGAAGATCCGGAAGCTTTCGAACAGTGGCAATGGGGGCCGGTTAGCCGTGGCATAACCGCAGCCCGGGATCAACACGCAGAGTGACGAAGTCGTGTCGGCGAGCAGCCCGTCAGCAGGCGCTCCAGCATCGGACGAAGATCCCCCACGACCACCCCCGAGAGCCCGTCAGGCCCGCAAAATGGCCCCGGACGTGCGACGACCCCCGCCGGGGGGGAGAGCGGGGGTCGTCTATCCACGGTCCGACTCGGGGGGGAGGAGCCGGACCGGGTTAGCACGGTCGCGAACGATCCGTGACTTCCATGGTGTACCCGAAGGCCCAGAAACACAAACCCGCACGCTCGCGAGTACGCCATATGGCGGGGTGTTTCACCCGGCCATCTATCCTCTGATCCCGTGGACACCACCGAGAACGCCGACACCGCCGACCACGGCGAGAACTCCGCCCCCGCTCCGACCCCGGGCGCCGACGCCCGCGCCCCGGAATCCGCCACTCCGGCGGTGCCCGCCCGTCCGTTCGGAACGACGCGCACGGCCGCGTTCTTCGACCTGGACAAGACGATCATCGCCAAGTCCAGCGCCCTGGCGTTCAGCCGACCGTTCTACCAGGGCGGCCTGATCAACCGTCGTGCCGTCCTCAAGAGCGCCTACGCGCAGTTCCTGTTCCTGGCCGGCGGCGCCGACCACGACCAGATGGAGCGGATGCGCGAGTACCTCTCGGCCCTCACCAAGGGCTGGAACGTGCAGCAGGTGCGCGAGATCGTCGCCGAGACCCTGCACGGGATGATCGACCCGATCATCTACGACGAGGCCGCCTCGCTGATCGAGCAGCACCACCAGGCGGGCCGCGACGTGGTGATCGTCAGCAGTTCCGGTTCCGAGGTCGTCGAGCCGATCGGCCAACTGCTGGGCGCCGACCACGTGATCGCGACCAGGCTGCAGGTCGAGGAAGGCCGCTACACCGGCGAGATCGAGTACTACGCCTACGCCGAGACCAAGGCCGAGGCGATCCGCGAGCTGGCCGGCCGCGAGGGCTACGACCTGGCCAACTCCTACGCGTACAGCGACTCCTCGACCGACCTGCCACTGCTGGAGGCGGTCGGCCACCCCTCGGCGGTGAACCCGGACCGGGCCCTGCGCAAGGAGGCCGTGGCCCGCGACTGGCCGGTGCTCCGCTTCGAGCGGCCGGTCGAACTCCGCCGCCGCCTCCCGGAGTTCGGCGCCCCGAGCCGCCCCGCCCTGCTGGCCGTCGCCCTCGGCACCGCGGCCCTGACCGCCGGACTGCTCTGGTACGCGGCCAAGCGCCGCCGCCCGGGCGGCGGACACCCGATGGCCTGAGCCGATCCGGACAGTCAACCAAAACAGACAAAGGGTAAAGAAGGCCCCGTTTCGGGTTCCCCTTTGCCCCGAATCGCGGTAGAAATGACTTACGGCCCGCGAGACCCGGTCAGGACCCAGGAAGGTCAAACCGACAACGCACATCAAGGCCCCACGGACCGCGTGCAGATAACTGAGCACCCACATGCAGCCGACCCGCTGTCGGGCCGCCGCACCAGGTGAACGGGCAGGAGATCCCCACCTGATGGGCACTAAACGGTGCATGCTTGGTCACCCGGTACCTGTACCAGCGGCGGCGCCCGGAAGCATCAGGCGCCGCCGCAACTACGTTCCCGGCACGGTCGACTGAGCCTCCGTCAGACCGGTTCAGCTCCGGGCAGCATCACCCGGGCGCACATGCGCCGCCCCGGTCAGACCATCCCTCGCTGCATGGCCTCGCAGACCGCGGTGCTCTCCCGGACGCCCAGCAGGGCCGCCCGGCCGCAGTGGGCGATCCATGCCGCCATGCCGTCCGCGGTGCCGCTCGAGTACCCCAACAGGGCCCCCTGGTACGCCGCGGTGCCCAGTTCCGCCAGGCCCACCTCGGCCGGGCAGATCGCCTTCGGGTCCAGGCCTTCGGCGATCATCACGATGCGCTGCGCGGCCCGCGCGACGACGCCGTTGTGGGAGGCGAAGGGCCGCAGGGCGAGCAGCTCGCCGTGCACCACGGAGGCCACCACGAGCGCGGGCGCGCCCGACCCGGGGGTGCGGTCCGCACGGGCGACGAGCAACTGCGCCAGCTGGTCCAGCCGGGCGGCCGCCTCGGCGGCGGGGGGCGCGGGCGGCAACTGGCCGCTGAAGGGCGGGCCGTCCACCGCCGCTCCCTCCACCGCCTTGAGCTCGAGCGGGAAGAGCTCCTCGGCCACCTCGCCGTCGCGTCGCGGCCGGCCGGCCCGGTCCGCCGGGGTGCCCTCACCGGTCGCGAGCAGATGGAGGCGGGCGAGCACCTGGAGCGGCGAGTGCCGCCAGACGCTGAGCAGCTGTCCGACCTCGGCGGAGACCCGCAGGGCACCGCCCACCACGCGGGCCTGCTCGTCGGCCCCGAAGTCGCTCCGGCGGCGGACCTCCTCCAGCGGCCAGTCCGCCCCGTCCAGCGCCGCCGAGGCCCGGGCCCCGCGCAGGGCCGACTCCGAGGTCACCTCGGCGGCCCGGCGGCGCATCGCGCGGTGCCCGTAGAGCCGGTCCGCGGCCTTGCGCACCTCCGCGACGGCCTCGGGGACTCCGGGGAGGACGGCCAGCGGGGCGAGGGGATCAGTTCCAGTGGTCACCTACCCGAGGGTAATGAACCCACCCCCCAGGACTCCACAGCAACCCCGCCATCACCCGTTCGAGGCAATCCGCACGACCAGCCCTCCCCCACCCCTGCGGCCTCGCTAGCATGGCGCCTATCGGTGACGATAACGGTTACCAAGAAGGGCCGACCCAGAGATCCGGCCCCCAGCCAGTCCGAGAGTCAGCCCGAGAGCCGGAGTCCCAAGATGAAGATCGCCTTCGTGGGCAAGGGCGGAAGCGGCAAGACCACGCTGTCCGCACTGTTCATCCGCCACCTCGCCGCGGCGGGACGCCCGGTGATCGCCGTCGACGCCGACATCAACCAACACCTCGGCCCGGCACTCGGCCTGACGGACGCTCAGGCCGCCGCGCTCCCCTCGCTCGGCGCGCACCTGCCCGAGATCAAGGAGTACCTGCGCGGGGAGAACCCGCTGATCCGCTCCGCGGAGGAGATGATCAAGACCACTCCGCCGGGCCGGGGCTCCCGGCTGCTGCGGATCGTGGAGGAGAACCCGGTCTACGCCGCCTGCGCGCGGCCGGTGGCCCTGGACGAGGGCTCGGTCCGCCTGCTGGCCACCGGCGCGTTCGCCGAGGAGGACCTCGGCGTGGCCTGCTACCACTCCAAGGTCGGCGCGGTCGAGCTCCTGCTGAACCACCTGCAGGACGGCCCGGACGAGTACGTGGTGACGGACATGACCGCCGGCTCGGACTCCTTCGCCTCCGGCCTGTTCACCCGCTTCGACCTCACCTTCCTGATCGCCGAGCCCACCCGGAAGGGCGTCTCCGTCTACCGCCAGTACAAGGAGTACGCGCGGGACTTCGGGGTGGCGCTCCGAGTGGTGGGCAACAAGGTGCAGAGCCCGGACGACCTGGCCTTCCTCCGTCGCGAGGTCGGCGACGACCTGCTGGCCAGCTTCGGACAGTCGGACTGGGTGCGCCGCCTGGAGCAGGGCGCGGAGCCCGCACTGCGCGAACTGGAGCCCGCCAACCGCGCCGTGCTGGAGGTGCTGCGCGAGCAGGCCGACGGGGCGTTCGACGCCCGCGACCCCCAGCGGTACACCGAGCAGGCCGTCCACTTCCACCTGCGGAACGCGGAGAGCTGGGGCAACGCCAAGACCGGCGTCGACCTGGCCACCCAGGTGGACCCCGGCTTCACGCTCGGCCCGGCGCGGGCCGGCCGACTGGATGCCGCGGGCGTCTGACGCCCCGTCGGACCAGCAGTCGCACGCACGAGGGCGGCCCCACAGGGGGCCGCCCTCGTCTGCTCTGCGGCCGGGCAGCCCCCGGCGGCGGCACCGTCAGGGCCCCGGCAGCGAGCTCGGGCGCGAACTCTCCCATATTCCCGACTGGTTCGACTACTCCCCATTCGAGTGAATCCAACGCTCGGATCTACCACTCGATTTTACGCTGTGCAAAGCTCTCATTACTCTCGGTTTACCGAGTCTTGATAGTTCAAGGGTGGACACCACCATCCCCGCCACACCGTCGCGACCCACGACAGCCGATCCGATCCCCCGAGCACCACCCCGGACCTGACTGCGTTCGTTCCCCCGGAAAGACGGGCAACCATGACCCTCGACATCTCCTCCGCTCCCATCGCCTCCGACACCACCGACCACGCGCCGCCCCCCGCCGGGGCCCCTGCCCCGCGAGCCTCCCTCCTGCGGGACCTCCCGGCCTCCGTCGTGGTCTTCCTGATCGCCGTTCCGTTCTCCCTCGGCATCGCCCTGGCCACCGGCGCTCCGCTCACCGCCGGCCTGGTGGCCGCCGCCGTCGGCGGCCTGGTCGCCGGCGCACTCGGCGGAGTGCCGCTGCAGGTGACCGGTCCGTCCGCCGCGCTGACCGTGGTCGTGGCCGGGCTGATCACCCAGTTCGGCTGGTCACTGACCTGTGCGGTCGTGGTCGTCGCCGGCCTGCTCCAGCTGCTGCTGGGCTCCATCAAGGTGGCCCGGGCGGCACTCGCCGTCTCCCCCGCCATCGTGCACGGCATGCTCGCCGGCGTCGGCCTGACGATCGCCATCGCCCAACTCCACGTGGTGCTGGGCGGATCCCCGCAGAGCGCCGCCCTGGCGAACCTGATCGCGCTCCCCGGTCAGCTCTCCGCCGCCCACCTGCCCGCCCTCGCCGTCGGCGCGCTGGCGATCGTCCTGCTCTTCGGCTGGCCCCGGTTGAGCCGCCTCCCGGGACGGGCCGGGCGGATCGGCGCCCAGGCCACCAGGATCCCCGCCGCCCTGGTCGCGGTCGGCGCCGCCACCGGTCTGTCCGCCGTCCTCGGTCTGACCCTGGCCAAGGTCGAGCTCCCCACCTGGGAACAGCACGGCATCGCGGCCCTGCCCTCCCTCTCGCTGCTGGAACAGCACTGGCCGACGCTGCTCGCCGCCGCCCTCACCATGACGGTCGTGGCCGGGGTGGAGTCGCTGCTCTCCGCCGTCGCGGTCGGCCGGATGGCCCCCGGTCCGATCGACCTCGACCGCGAGCTGCGCGGCCAGGGCATCGCCAACGTGGTCTCCGGCCTGCTCGGCGGCCTCCCGGTGGCCGGCGGCGCGGTCCGCTCCACCGCCAACATCCGCGCCGGGGCGACCAGTCGGTGGTCCTCCGTGCTGCACGGCGTATGGGTCCTGATCGCCGCGCTGACCCTGGCCACGGGCTTCCGGCACATCCCGCTGGCGGCACTCGCCGCGCTCGTCCTGGTGGTCGGCCTCCAGATGGTCAGCTTCGCGCACATCCGGCGGGTGCACCGGCATCGGGAGTTCCCGGTCTACCTGGTCACCGTGCTCGGCGTGGTGGTGATCGGCGTACCGCTGGGCGTGCTGGTCGGCTGCGCGGTGGCGGGCGTGCTCGCCCTGCACCGGCTGACCAGGGCGCACGTGGACGTGCTGGCCGAGCCCGACGGCTCCTACACCATCCGCACCCACGGCCCGCTGACCTTCGCCGTGGTGCCCCGGCTCAGCCGGACACTGGCCGAGATCCCGCCCGGCACCGCCGTGACGGTCCGCCACGACGGCTCCTTCCTCGACCACGCCGCCTACGAGGAGATGCACACCTGGCGGGCGGGTCACCAGGCCGGCGGCGGGCGGGTCTCGATGCTGACGGAGCCCCACGAGGACGACGTGCTCGACCCCGACGGCACCGTGCGCTCCGGCAGCTCCCCCGGCCCTCACCGCTGCCGCGCCTGGACCCCGTGGGTCGGCCACCACTGCATCGAGCAGGCCGAGGACGATCCTCACGGGCGCCTGCTGGAGGGCGTGCGCGGCTTCCAGCAGCACACCGCCCCGCTGGTCCGCCCCGAGCTGGCCCGGCTGGCCCGTGAGGGCCAGACCCCCTCACAGCTCTTCCTCACCTGCGCCGACTCCCGGCTGGTCACCAGCATGATCACCAGCAGCGGCCCGGGCGACCTCTTCACCGTGCGGAACGTGGGGAACCTGGTGCCCGCCCCCTACGAGCCCGGTGCTGCCGACGACTCGGTGGCCGCCGCCGTGCAGTACGCGGTCGAGGTGCTGGAGGTCCGCTCCATCACCATCTGCGGGCACTCGGGCTGCGGGGCGATGAAGGCCCTGCTGGACGGCGTGCACGAGCAGGCCGGACCGCCCACCCCGCTCGCCCGCTGGCTGCGGAACGGCCGCGGCTCACTGGCCCGGCTGCGCCGGGTGCCCGCAGAGTTCGCCCACCGGCCGGTCAGCGACGAGGCGGAACAGCTCTGCATCACCAACGTGGTCCAGCAGTTGGACCAGCTGCTCGCCCATCCTTCGGTGGAGCGGAGGGTGGCCGAGGGCAGCCTCCGCCTGGTCGGGATGTACTTCGACTTCGCCGACGCCCAGGCCTACGTGCTCGATCCGGCGATCGGTCGCTTCGTCCCGGTCTCCGAGCGACAGCCCGGCACTGACGACCCGTCGGACTCCCGGCGCCATGTGATCGTCGAGCACCCGTCCACCGAGGAGCTGGCGCCCCGGTCGCTCGCGGCCTGAGCGGCCCGCTCCCGGCAAACCCGCCCGGCCTCGAACCGCTGCCCGGCGCCGTTCCTCCCTCGCCCCGGCACGACCCGGCACGACCCGGCACGACCCGGGGCGAGGGAGGCACCGACAGGCCTCGGGAGCATCCGGCGAAGCCCCTACGCCAGGAGGTTGGCCAGGTCCGCCGGAGTCACGTACCCGGGCCAGCGACCGTCGGAGAAGAGGTGGACGCCGGCGTCCTGGTAGCACTGGTCGACCAGTTGGGAGCAGATCATGTGGCGGCTGTCCGCCACGTAGGCCCTGAGCAGCGGGCCGACCGGCAGGTGGAAGCGGTGCGCGGCCAGGGCGAAGTAGTCGACCACGCTGTACGGGGTGCCGACGTACCCGAGAGCAGCGGCGACGATCGCCCGGCGCTGGTGGTCCGTCAGCGGGAAGCGGCCGGTGGACCAGCGGACCGGGCGGCCGTCGGTGTAGACCGAGAGGGGGCGCAGTTCGGCCCCGCCAGGCTGGGCCTCGACCAGCTCCTCGTTCCCCACGTAGACGAAGGCGTGCTCGAAGTCGGCGAAACCGTCGCCGTTGAGCCACTGTCCGATCCGGATCGCGCGGCCGCCCCGGCCACCCATCCGGACCACCGCGAAGTCGCCCGGGAGGGGCCGCACTTCGACGGCCGCGGCAGACCCGGGAGCCGGCCCGGGTCCAACGGTCACCGATTCGGAAGACACCTCGGACGGAACGCCGGAAGGAGCGTCGGATGAAGGCTTGGAGAGGGGAGATGAGGGTTCGGTCGGCGGGACCGGTGCGGTGGGCATGGCTGTCCCCCTGCCACGGTGGGGAGCGGCCGACCCAGTGCCGGCCGGGCCCCGTCCGCTCTGACAGTGGAGTACCGGCCTGACGAGCCGTCAATGCCTTCCGCAGGCTCACCCCATCCGGTGCCGCCGCCATCTGACAGAGCCTGCGCCGATGTGTCCCCACCTGCGGCCGCCGCCCCCGGAACCGCCCACCGCAGGCCGGAGGCCCGGAGCCTCCTCACCCCGCCCGGAATCCCCCGCACCCTGTGTCCACCCCCTGGTCACGCGCCGGTCAAAGGTCTACACCAATTAGCGGGCGCCTCTTGTCAACATGCCGGTTCGCCTGGTGAGCTGTGCGCTGGGACACACGGGACAATCCCTCCGCACGGGGTTCCCCGAAGCATTGAGACTCGATGAGGAGTGCGCGTTGAGCAACGAGAGCCTGGCCAACCTGCTCAAGGAGGAGCGTCGCTTCGCGCCGCCCGCGGAGCTGGCGGCCAACGCGAACGTCACCGCGGCCGCGTACGCGCAGGCCTCCGAGGACCGGCTCGGCTTCTGGGCCGAACAGGCCCGCCGCCTCACCTGGGCCATCGAGCCCACCGAGACCCTGGACTGGTCGAACCCGCCGTTCGCCAAGTGGTTCGCCGACGGCACCCTCAACGTCGCCTACAACTGCGTGGACCGCCACGTCGAGGCCGGCAACGGCGACCGCGTCGCCATCCACTTCGAGGGCGAGCCCGGCGACTCCCGCTCCATCACCTACGCCCAGCTCAAGGACGAGGTCTCCCAGGCCGCCAACGCCCTGCTGGAGCTCGGCGTCCGCAAGGGCGACCGCGTCGCCGTCTACCTCCCGATGATCGCCGAGGCCGTCGTCGCGATCCTCGCCTGCGCCCGCATCGGCGCCACCCACTCGGTGGTCTTCGGCGGCTTCTCCGCCGACGCCGTGGCCTCCCGCATCACCGACGCCGACGCCAAAGTCGTCATCACCGCCGACGGCGGCTACCGCCGCGGCAAGCCCTCCGCCCTCAAGCCCGCCATCGACGAGGCACTCACCAAGGTCGACGGCGTCGA
>NZ_JBSGEL010000038.1:0-79397 GCF_053602875.1 Kitasatospora sp. NPDC004289
TGGCCGGCGGGACGAAGGAGCCGCAGTTGGTGCCGGTGGCCAGGCAGCGGAGCGCCCGGGCGGCGGCCCTTTCGGTTGGTGCGGGTGGCGGGTCGGGTTACTTCTTGCCCTTGCCCAGGGACGGGATCATCACCAGGCCGGCGATGATCGCGAAGGCGACCAGCGGGGCGGCCACGAACAGGCCGAGGGTCTGGGCCACGGAGATGCCGGAACCCGGGTCGTCGCCGTCGTCCCGGGTCAGCGCCAGGGCGGCGGGCGACGTCAGCAGCATCATCAGCGTCGCCGTGGCGGTGACCGCACCGGCTCGCAAAGCGTTCCTCTTGTCCACGTTTCCCAAGGTACCGGCCGCTTATCGGGCACCGCTCGCCGGGGTGCGCCTTCCGAGCGCCTCCACCAGCCGGGCGGCGGAGTCCGAGGCCGCCAGCTGCTCCAGGGTGACGGGGCGTCCGCTCCGGTCGGCCACCGGCAGCCGCCAGTTCGGGTACTGGTCCCAGGTGCCGGGCAGGTTCTGCGGGCGCGGGTCCCCCACCAGGTCGGGCAGCCAGACCCCGACCAGCTCGGCCGGGGTGGCCAGCAGGAAGGCGTAGAGGGCCTCGGGGGTCGGCTCCGCCCCCTCGGCCAGCAGGCCGAGCCGGGTCAGTTCGGCCTGCCAGTCGGCCAGTTCGGCGGCCGCCTCGGCCTGCTCCTCGGCCAGCGGGCGGCCCAGCAGGCCGAGCCGGTGGCGCAGCTCCACGTGCTCGCCGGAGAGCCGGGCCGCCGTGCTCGGCAGGTCGTGGGTGGTCAGGGTGGCCAGGCAGGCGGCCCGCCAGCGCTCGGGCGGCAGGATCGCCCCGTCCGCCCGCCAGTCCCGCTCGAACCAGAGCACCGAGGTGCCCAGCACCCCACGGGCCGTCAACTCCTCGCGCACCCCGGGCTCCACCGTGCCCAGGTCCTCGCCGATCACGTACGTGCCGGCCCGGTGCGCCTCCAGGGCCAGCACCCCGAGCATCGCCTCCGCGTCGTAGCGAACGTACGCGCCCTGGGTCGGCGGCAGCCCCTCCGGCACCCACCAGAGCCGGAACAGCCCCATCACGTGGTCGATCCGCACCGCCCCCGCGTGCCGCACCGCCGCCCGCAGCAGCTCCGCGTACGGGGCGTACCCGGCGGCGGCCAGCGCGTCCGGGCGCCAGGGCGGCAGGCCCCAGTCCTGGCCGTGGGCGTTGAAGGCGTCCGGCGGGGCGCCGACCGAGATGCCGGCCGCCAGCACGTCCTGCAGCACCCAGGCGTCCGCGCCGTCCGGGTGCACGCCGACCGCCAGGTCGTGCACCAGGCCGACGGGCATGCCCGCCTCCTCGGCGACCCGCTGGGCCTCGCCGAGCTGGTGGTCCGTCAACCAGGCCAGCCAGCGGTGGAACTCGACCCGCTCCGCCAGGTCCTGGGCGGCCTTGGTGACGTGCGGGCTGTCCGGGTGGCGCAGGCCCTTCGGCCAGTGGTGCCAGTCGTCGCCGTGCACCTCGGCCAGCGCGCACCAGAGCGCGTACCGCTCCAGCCAGCTGCCCTCGCGCGCCGCGTAGGCCCGGTAGGCGGCCTCGCGGCCGGGGCCCCGGGGGACGCGGTGCAGCAGTTCGAGGGCCTCCAGCTTGACGGCGCGCACCGCGTCGCGGTCCACCAGGCCGTCGTGGGCCAGCACCTCCTGGCTCAACCGCCTTCCCCGCTCCCCGAGTTCGGCGAGCTGCCGGTGGTCGGCGTACGGGTACTCGGGGACCGCCTCGATCCGCAGGTGCACCGGATCGGTGAAGCGGCGGGAGGACGGGCGGTACGGGGACGGGTCGGAGGGGGCACCGGGAAGGGCGGCGTGCAGCGGGTTGAGCTGGACGAAGCCGGCCCCGAGGGCGTGGCCGGACCAGGCGGCGAGCTCGGCCAGATCGCCCAGGTCGCCCATGCCCCAGGACCGTTCGGACAGCACCGAGTAGAGCTGGGCCAGGAAGCCCCAGGACCGGCGGCCGATCTCCGGCAGCCGCTGCGGGGCCACGATCAGCGGGGTGGAGTCCGCCCGGCCGTCGGTGGTGCGGACGGTCAGGCGGTGGCGGCCCAGCGGCAGGTCGGCGGGCAGCCAGTGCGAGCGGGACGGCGCGAGCGTCCAGGTGCCGCCGCTCTCCAGCTCCACCGAGAGGCGGGCGCCGGCCGGGACGTCCAGCGCGGTGCGGCGGCCGGCCCGGACCACCACGCACGGCGGGAGGACGCGGGCGGCGAGGTCGGCGCGGTGGCGCTCGAGCGCCGCGCGGACGGCGGCCGGGGTGGAGGCGTCCACGCCGAGGGCGGCCAGGACGGCGACCAGGGTGTGCGGCGCGACCGGCACCGGGCCGGCGCCGACGTCGTACGTGGTGTCCACTCCGTGCGCGTGCGCCAGGGCGGCCAACTCCGGTGAGGGCGGCGGCTCCTGGGCCGGGGCCTGCTGCGGGTCGGCGGCGTCACGGTCGAGATAAGCGGCCACTTCAGGGCTCCTGCGCTCGGTGTAACCGTACGGACACCCCCAGTCCTACCCGTGCCCGCCCCGCCCGACCCGACCCGACACGCCGCCCGCCCCGTGAGCCGCCCGGAGGGCGGCCAGGGGCGCGGGGAACTGCGCGAAGCGGAAGGCGGACCAGCGTGAGGTCGGGGCAGGCGAGCCAGTTGCCCGTGCTGCCGTTCCCCCGCGCGCCCACGCGGCGGAGCCGCACATCAGCAGAGCCTCGCGCCCCCGGGGTGACCACCGCCCGCGGCGCGGTCGGTGTGGGCGGACGGACATTGCCGCATAGCGGACATAGTGGGCGCGGGCGTTGACAGTGTTTCGGCTTGCTGATGGGCTGTGCCGCCGGGGGCACGTGGACTGGGGCGATGTGGGCGAGGAGGGTCCTGTGCAGGCTCGGGTGTCGGTGGCCGCCGGGAGGCTGCTGCGGCAGCAGATCGAGCAGAGTGCGGCCCTCCGTGACGTGCTGTACCACCCGGCCGCCCTGGCGGCCCGCCGGGCCACGGCGCGGACGGCCCGTCAGCTGGCGCCGCGCGCCGCGGACCGCCTGATCGCCGATCTCAAGGGGACCGCACCGCTGTTGGCCTCCGTCCGGGCCGAGCGGCGGCACCGCCCGGGCCCGCGGCGGGCGACGCTGCAGCTGGCCGCGACGCTGTCGGCGGCGGCCGTGGTGGGCGGGCTGCTGGTGGCCGCGCCGGGCACGGCGTACGCGGAGCCCTCCCCCGGACGGCCCGTCAGCACGGCGGAGCGCACCCCCCTGGGTTCGCTGGCGGATCCTCAGCTCTTCCCGCAGCCGCAGCAGTTGACCTCCGGCGGGCAGCCGGTGGCCGTTCCCGCGACGGTGCAGTTGGTGGCGGCGGAGAAGGCGGACGGCCCGGCGGTCGACCTGCTGAGGTCCCTGCTCACCTCGGCCGGGGCGACCGAGATCACCCCGCTGCCCGGGCCGCCGGAGCACCCGGCGCCCGGGAGCCTGACGGTGTACGTGGGCGGCCCGGCCGAGCTGGCCGGCGGCGCGGCCGACCGGGCGCTGCGAGAGCTGGCGCAGGCGGCCGGGCGCAAGGACGCCGAGGCGCTCTCCTTCGACGGACTGCCCGCCGGGGGCTACCTGCTGGCGGCGGGTCAGGTGCCGGGCGAGGGCGGCCCGCACGGCACCGTGGTGTTGGCCGGGGTGGACGCGGACGGGACGTACCACGCGGCGCAGAGCCTTCGTCAGCTGCTGGCCCCGGCGGCGGACGGCAGGGGCTTCGCGTTCCCGGGCGTGACGGTGCGGGACTGGCCCTCGGGCGCGCCGGTGCGCGGTCTGGCGGAGTCCTTCCACGGCACCCCGTGGAGCACCGACCAGCGGATCGCGCAGCTGGAGTTCCTCGGCCGGACCAAGCAGAACTTCTACCTCTACGCGCCGGGCGCCGACCGCTACCGGCTCTCCCGCTGGCGCGACCCGTACCCGGAGGCGGAGGCCGAGGACCTGCGCCGGCTGGCCGAGGCGGCCCGGCAGAACCACGTGACGCTGGGGTACTCGATCGATCCGGGCCAGTCCTTCTGCTACAGCTCGGGCCGGGACGTGGACGCGCTGCTGGCCAAGCTGGACGGGCTGCGCAGGCTGGGCTTCGGGGCCTTCCAGCTGGAGTTCCTGGACGTCTCCTTCGACGAGTGGCACTGCGGCACCGACCGGCGCGGCTTCGGCACCGGCCCGGAGGCCGCCGCCAAGGCGCAGGCCGCGCTGGTCGGCAAGGTCCGGGAGCGGTTGACCAAGGGGAAGCTGCCGCTGACGGTGGTGCCGACGGACTACCAGAAGGCGGCCGTCTCGCCGTACCGCAAGGCGCTGGCCGCCGCGCTGCCCGCCGACGTCCAGGTGGCCTGGAGCGGCGGTGCGGTGATCCCGGCGAAGATCTCGGCGGCCGCCACCGCGGAGGCGGCCCGGGCGGCCGGGCGGCCGCTGGTCACGCTGGACGGCTACCCGGCCAACGACTCGGCGCCGGAGCGGCTCTACCTGGGCGCGTACCAGGGCCGGGAGGCCGGGGTGGCGACCGGTTCGGCCGCGCTGCTGACCGCCGCGATGGAGCAGCCGGTGGCCTCGCAGGTGCCGCTGGCCACCGCCGCCGACTTCGGCTGGAACCCGGCCGGCTACCGGCCCGCCGACTCCTGGCGGGCCGCGCTGCGCCCGCTGGCCGGCTCGGCACAGGGCCTGGCGGCGCTCACCGCGCTGGCCGGGCACAGCTCCTCCTCGGTGCTGGCCAAGGGCGAGTCGGGCTACCTGACCCCGCTGGCCGAGCGGTTCTGGGCGGCCCTGGAGCCGACCGGCGGGGCCGCGCCGGACCGGGCGAAGCTGGCCGAGGCGGCGGCCCCGCTGCGGGACGCCTTCGCCACCATGGCCGGGGCCCGGCAGGCGCTGGCCACCGAGCAGGTCGGGGTGGAGGCGGACCCGTGGCTGGCCGAACTGGCCGGGTACGGGCGGGCCGGGCTGGCCGCGGTGGACATGCTGCTGGCCCAGCGCGGCGGGGACGGCTCGGCGGCCTGGCAGCAGCGGGTCGCGCTGCGCGGCGAGCGGGAGCGGCTCGGCCAGGGCGGCGCCACGGTCGGTGCCGGGGTGCTGGATCCGTTCCTGGACCGGGCGGTCCGGGCCGCCGACAGCTGGTCGGGGGTGAGTGCCGGGCCGGTCTCGCCGACCACCACCCTGGGCACCGCGCACGACCACCGGCCCTCGCTGATGACCGACGACTCGGCCGACACCTTCTACTGGACCGCCTCCCCGCCGCAGACCGGCGACACCATCGGCCTGGACCTCGGGCCGGGCCGCCCGCTGGGCAGCGTCACGGTGCTGATGGGCAGTTGGGGGCAGGGGCCGGACGCCCGCAGCGCGGCCGGCGACTTCCTGCGCGAGGGCGTGCTGGAGTACAGCACCGGCGAGGGCGGCTGGCGGCCGCTGGCCGATCTGAACGGCCGTCAGGACCTCACCGTGGCCGTCCCGCCCGGAGTGGTGGCCAAGGCCGTCCGGCTGCGTGCCACCTCGGGGCAGAAGACCGCCGTGGCGGTGCGCGAGTTCAGCGTGGCCGCGCCCGGCGAGACCCCGGCCACGGTGACCGGCGGCCCGGTGGCCGAGCCCGGCTCCTCGGCCGCGGCGGTCCTGGACGGGAACCCGGACACCGCCTACCGGGCGGCCACCGCCCCGGCCGCCGGGGACGCCCCGCTCACCGTGGAGCTGGGCGCGGCCCGTCCGCTGGACCGGGTCACCGTGCTGACCGACCCGACGGTGAAGGCCTCCGGCACCGTGGAGCTCGGGCTGCCGGACGGCACCTGGGTGCCGGCCGGGCCGGTCCGCCCCGGCTGGAACGAACTGTCCGCCGGCGGGCGGCAGGTGACGTCCATCCGGCTCAGCTGGGCGCCGGGCGGCGAGCCGCCGGTGGTCAACCAGATCGTGCCCTGGTACCAGGACACCCCGGCCGCCCGGCTCTCGCTCTCCGTTCCGGTGCTGGACGTGGTGGCCGGCGCCGCCGCCCCGGCGCAGACCAACACGGTGGTCGAGTCCGGCCGCCCGGACGGGGTGACCGGCCGCCTCACCGCCGAGGTGCCGGTCGTGGCCCAGGGCCTGACGGTGGCTCCGGTGCCCGAGCTGGCGGTGCCGCGCGGCGGCCGGATCGCCGCCCCGCTGCAGGTGACGGCGGCGGCCGGGACGCCCACCGGGACGTACGAGGTGCCGGTGGTCTTCGCGGCCCAGGGCATGACGGTGCGCCAGACCCTGCGGGTGCGGGTGGTGCCGCCGACCGGCGGGCCCGACCTGGCGCCGCGCGCGACGGCCTCCGCCTCGGGCGCCGACTCCGCGAAGACGCCCGCCTCGGCGGTCAACGACGGGGATCCGCGGACCAGGTGGTCCGCCCCGGCGAAGGACGACGCCTGGGTGCAGCTGGAGCTGCCGGAGCCGGTCCGGCTGGGCTCGGCGGTGCTGACCTGGGAGGCCGCGTACGCCTCCGCGTACCGGCTGGAGGCCTCGGCGGACGGGGCCTCGTGGACCACGGTGGCCACCGTGGCGGACGGCCGGGGCGGCACCGAGACGGTGCGCTTCGACGCCCCGGGCACCCGGTACCTGCGGGTGCAGGGCGTCACCCGGGCCACCAAGTACGGGTACGCGCTCACCTCCGTGCAGCTGTACGGCGTCACCGGACCGTGAACGGAAACGGAGCCGCGCCGCCCCCGGGTTCTCAGGGGTCGGCGCGGCTCCGTGACGGTGCGCGGTGGGGCGCGGTGCGGGGCCTCAGTTGGCCACCGCCAGTGCGGCCAGCAGGTGCTCCTCGTGGCCGAGGGTCTGCAGGGTGCGGAGCTCGGCGCGGCGGATCTTGCCGGAGATGGTGGTCGGCATCCCGGTGACGAACTCCAGGACCTTGACCCACTTCTCGGCCGGCAGCTCGGCCCGGACCCGCTCGAAGAGCAGCTCGGCTGCGTCCTCGCGCTCGGTCCACTCGGGGGCGAGCAGCACGAAGGCCTTGGGGATCCACATGCCGACCGGGTCCGGCACCGGCACCACGGCGGCCTGCTCGACGGCCGGGTGGCCCAGCAGTACCCGCTCCAGCTCCAGCGGGGAGATCCGGTAGTCGAAGGACTTGAACATGTCGTCGTCGCGGCCGACGTAGCTCAGCTCGCCGTCCACGCCCAGGCGGACCAGGTCACCGGTGTGGTAGTAGCCGCCGGCGAAGGCCGCCTCGGTCTTCTTCTGGTCGCCGGCGTAGCCGACCATGATGCCGGTCGGACGGACCGTCAGGTCCAGGCAGAGCTCGCCGACGCCGCCGGGGGCGACCGGGCGGCCGGTCTTCGGGTCCACCACCACCGGGCGGTAGCCGGGGAGCGGGCGGCCCATCACGCCGGCCTGCGGGCGGCGGCCGGGGGTGTGGCCGATCTGGCCGGTGGTCTCGGTCTGGCCGTAGCCGTCCCGGACGTAGACGCCCCAGGTCTCCTCGACCGTGTTGATCAGGGTGGCCTCCAGCGGCTCCCCGGCGCAGGTCGCCTCGCGGAGGGTGGCGGGGGCCTCGCCGAGGCCCTCGGCCAGCAGGCCGCGCCAGACGGTCGGCGGGGCGCAGAAGGTGGTGATGCCCTGCTCCCGCAGGGTGGTCAGGACGGCGGTCGGGGTGGAGAGGGCGGAGTCCAGGACCACGATGGTGGCCTCGGCGTTGAAGGGGACGAAGAAGGAGCTCCAGGCGTGCTTGGCCCAGCCGGGGGCCGAGATGTTCAGGTGGACGTCGCCGGGGCGGACCCCGTTCCAGTACATCCCGGAGAGGTGGCCGACCGGGTAGCTGGTGTGGGTGTGCAGCACCATCTTGGGGCGGGAGGTGGTGCCGGAGGTGAAGTAGACGAACAGCGGGTCGTCGCCGCGGGTGGCGCCCTGCGGGTCGAAGGCCTCGGGGGCGGTCTCGGAGTCCGCGTAGTTGGCCCAACCCTCGACCCGGGCACCGGTGTTGATCCGGGTCCAGCCGCCCGGCAGGTCGGCGAAGCGCTCGACCAGCGAGTCCTCGGTGAGCACGTGGCGCACCTTGGCGCGGTCCAGCCGGTCGGCCAGGTCGTCGGTGGTGGCGGTGGCGTAGGTGGGGACCACCACCGCGCCCAGCTTGATCGCGGCGAGCATGGTCTCGTAGAGCGGGAGGCGGTTGTGCAGGGCCATCAGGAGCCGGTCACCGCGCCGCACGCCCAGCGAGCGGAGCCAGTTGGCGACCTGGTCGGAGCGGCGGGAGAGCTCGGCGTAGCTGACCTCGCGGGCCGGGCCCTCGCCCAGCAGGCGGAGGGCGGTGCGGTCCCCGCCCTCGGCGGCGATCACGTCGAACCAGTCCAGCGCCCAGTTGAACTGCGGGAGTTGGGGCCACTGGAACTGCTCGCGGGCGGTGTCCAGGTCGTGCGCGTTGTCCAGCAGGACGTTGCGGGCGGCGCGGAAGGCGGCGGTGGCGTTGGGGTTGCGGCCGGCGGTGTTCACGCGGCTCCTCCGGCGGTGACGGTGGCGGACTGGCGGACGGTGGTGGTGACGGCGAGGTCGAGCATGGCGGCGGCGATCGAGTCGGCGTCGCGGCGGAACAGGGTGTTCAGGCCCGGCTTGCCGCTGCCGACCTGGGTGAACCAGCGGGTGTGCTCGGTCGGGATGCCCAGGGCGTAGAGGTCGCAGCGGATCCGGCCGCCGGCGTCGATCACCCGGAACGGGGCCTCGGTGACGTTCAGGCCGCCGGTGGCGTGGCTCGCGCCGGTCGCCGGGTCGGTCATCACGTACTCGCCGATCAGGCCGTCGGCCAGCAGCGAGGTGGTCAGCGGGGAGGTGTCCTTGTGCAGGTCCGGGGTGGGGATGCGGGCGTCGACCAGCACCTCGGCGTGGTGCACCGAGCCGGCCACCTGCGGGGAGGAGATCCGGAACTTCCCGGCCGTCTCGTCGGCCTCGAACTCGGTGGCGGGGCCCGCCACCTCGACCACGCCGGCCTCGATCAGCGCCACCAGCTGCTCCACCCGCTCGATCGGAGGTCCGGCGGAGAGCAGGGAGTTGACGGGGAGGAACTTCTTCTGGAACTCCTCCACGTAGGAGTCGGGCTGGAGGCCGCCGTAGTCGACCGCCTCGCGCACCACGTTGCGGATGTCGCGGAGGACGTCGAGGGCGGACTTGAGCGGACCGTCCGCGTTGCCGAGCTGGGCCGCATCGAGGTCCTCCCGCATGATGGTCAGCAGTTCGGCGCGGAAGTCCTCCGGGCCGGCGTACTCCTTGCCGCGGAACGGACGGGCCAGCGCGTCCAGGTCGAGCGGGGCCAGCGGGGCGCCGCCGGAGCGGGCCTGGGAGTCGGCGCGGACCGCCTCCACCTCCTGCATCAGCAGCGGGAGGACGTCCTCGTCGAAGCGCAGGCGTCCGCTGCCGCCGGCCTCGATCCGCCGCTTGCGGGCGTCGGCCACCGCGGCCGAGGTGAGGAAGCGCGGCTTGTGGCTGTGGTTCGGGTTCTTCTGGTTGCGGCCGCGGGCCGGGATCGGCAGGCCGCTGCGCGAGCCGGTGACGATCTTCGGCTCCAGGCCGCTGGCCAGGTAGCGCAGGGTGCCGTCCGCGTCGGTGGCGAAGGTGCCGCCGCGGCCGACGGTCAGGCTGAGCATCACGTCGTAGAAGGAGAGGCCGAGGCCGCGGATCGCGACGGTGGAGCCGGGGCGGACGGTCTGCTGGTCCAGCGCCATGTCGGCGGCGGAGTCACCGGCCAGGTAGGCGGTGCCCGGGTGGCGGTCGGCGAAGGCGAACATGCCGCGCTCGAAGGCGTCCGCCTTGTTGGTCGGGTGGCCGGTGGCGAGCAGGAGCTGGTCGACCTCCACCAGGTAGGGGGCGGCGTCCAGTTCGAGCACGTAGCCGCCCTCGGCGGCCGGCGAGGCCTGGGTGACCCGGGCCTTGACGGACACTAACTCGACCCGTTCCGGGAGGTTCTCGACGATCGAGCGGTAGACGGCCTGCTGGTACTGGCCGTAGCGCTGCCGGGAGGCGTAGTCGTCCGGGCCCAGCAGCGGCTCGCCGTGGGTTCTGGCCCGCTCGGCGATCCACTGGCCCAGCGAGGGACCGGCGCCGGGGCGGGCCGGGCCGCCGTCCGGGTCACCGGAGTACATCGTGACCTGGCCGACCACCGTGTTCATCGTGAACCAGTCGTCCTGGTCCGTGCGCCACACCCGCCCCGAGCCGACCTCCACCGCGTCGATCAGGTGGATGCGGACCTGACGGCCGCTCAGTTCGCCGTCGTTCAGCCGGGCGGCCAGGCGCTCCAGGACCGAGAGGCCGCGCGGGCCGGAGCCGATGATGCCGAGGGAGAGCGGGGCCTGGGAGGTGCGGTCGGTGGTCACTTGGCGTCCTTGGCGATCGAGGTGGTCGAGGTGAGGGTGGGGCGGCTGTACTCGGTCTCCAGGGCGGCGAGGTCGAAGCCGCGCTGCACGTGGGAGAGCATCCCGAGGAAGTCGTCGGCGCCGAGCCGGGCGGAGCCGGCGGGCTTGGTCGCCGCGATCGGCATGCGGCCGGTGGAGAGCCACTGGAGCCGGCCGTCGCCGTCGATGAAGCTGCGGGCCCGCTGGGCGTTGTCGGCGTGCAGGCAGAAGGGGACGTCCAGGTAGCCCTTCTCGAAGGCCTTGCGCAGCGCCTGGCCGATGTCGGGGTCGAGCTCCAGGACGGCCTCGACCAGCAGGCGGGCCTCGGCGTAGACCGGGTTGTCGGTGATCGAGCCGGGCTGCGGGAGGACGCCCTCCGAGGCCCGGGCCGCCTCGCCCAGGGCGAGGATGTTGTCGGCGACGGTGGGGATGCGGTGGGCCTCGGCCGGGGTCTTGACGATCAGGCGCTCGGCGCCGGTGGTGCGGGCCAGCGTGGCGCTGCCGCGGAGGAGTTCGAGGGCACCGGCCTCGGTGCGGGGGAAGACGCCCATGTAGGAGTAGAGGACGACGTGCCACTGGGTGTCGCCGAGGTACTGGCCGGCCAGGTGGCGCAGCGCCGCGATGGCGTCCACGTCCTGGTCGAAGCTGGTGCCCTGGGCGTAGCTGAGCGAGATGGAGGTCAGGCCGCGCTGGCGGAAGAACATGCCCTCCAGGGCGGAGATCGCCACCAGCAGGCTGGGCGGGCAGAGCTGGCCGAGCATGCAGCCGCCGAAGCTCTCCAGGTGGGCGCCCTGCACCCGCTCGGCGAGCATCTCGCAGCTGGCGGCCCAGGCGTCCACCGCCTGGGCGAGCGGGGTGCGGGAGTAGGGGAGGCAGTAGGAGACCGGGCCGCCCTCGGTGGCGTCCAGACCGGCGTCCAGCAGGGCCTGCACGATGCCGAGCGGCAGCGGGGAGCCGTGCCGGACCTGGATCGCGAAGTCCGGGGCACCGATGTTCGCCAGCATCTCGCGGGTGACGTCGGCGCCGTGCGCCACGATCGGGAAGCCGTTGAGGTCCGAGCCCTCGCGCAGGGCCTTGCGGGCGGAGTCGTGGTCGCCGACCCGGGTGTAGCTGTCGAGGGTGATGGTGCCCACCGTGGTGGCGTCGGCGGCGGCGACCGCCTGGAGCCCGCCGAGCATCACCGGGACGCTGGGCATGCCCATCCGGGGCTGGACGACCAGCCGGCCGGCGGCCGCGGCGGCGGCGACGGTGTCGCCGAAGGGGGCGGTGGACAGCAGGCGGCGGACGCCGCCCGCGGGGATGGTGGTGGCCAGGGCGCTCATGCCGCTCCTCCGACGATCGCAACGGGCTTGGGGGTCTCCAGGTAGCGGCGGAAGTCCGCCACGCCCTCTCCGTCCTCGAACACCGCGGTGAAGCCCGCGGCCATCAACTCGGCGCCGTAGCCGCCGCCTTCACCACCGCGGATGCCGAGCTTGCCGCCGATCACGACCGGCAGGTCGGCCAGGTCGGACTCGTCGCGCAGCCGGCCGATCATCCGGCGGCCGTCCAGGAAGCCGTGGCCGTTGACGCTGCTCACCACGACCATGTCGGGGTTGTGGCGGCGGCACTCGGAGATCAGCAGCTCGTCCGGGACGCAGGCGCCGATGTTGACGACCTCGTGGCCCATCTCCTCCAGCAGGAGCTGCAGGAAGACGAGGTTCCAGGTGTGGGAGTCGGAGGAGACACTGGAGACCAGGACCCGGCGGCCGCTGCGCTGGCGCTGGGCCGGCAGGTGCGCCCCGGTCGGGGTAAGCGATGACATGGGCTTCTCTCTGACGTTCTGCTGGGTGGGGTGCGGGGAGGCCGCTGAACTGCTGTCAGCCGGCGGGTGCGTCACGGGAGTTGCGGTGGGGCGGCCGGGGTGGCCGGCCCGCGGGGGGTCCCCGCCGGGCCGGCCGGCCGGGCCGGTCAGGAGGTCAGCGCGGCGGCGACCGGCCGGATCGGGTGCTGCGGGGTGCGCGGCGAGGCCGGGCGGGTGCGGATCGCCAGCACCGTGCAGCCGGAGGCGCTGGACATCTGGTGCTGGGTGCCCGGGCCCTCGACGATCAGGTCGCCCTTCACGTACGAGTCGCCGTCGCTGTGGTCCAGCTGGCCGTCCAGGACGAGCATCAGTTCGTAGCCGAGGTGCTCGTGGAAGTCGCCGTGCGCGGTGGGCGGGAAGCGGAGCAGCAGGCCCACCGACTCCTCGCCGGTCTCCGCGTTCGGGGCCCACAGGACGTGGTGCTCGACGCCCGCGCGGCCCGGCTCGGCCCAGGTCGTCCACTCGATGTCGGTGAGGTCGAAACCGCTGCGGAAGACATTCTGGATGAACTCGATCTCAGCCATGGGAATCCCCTTCTCGGATTTATCTGGATTGTGGCCGGGGCTTTTCTTTTTCCCGTTCCCCTTGCCTGTAATAAATGTATGGCCCGGGGAGACCCCTGGCCCCCCGGCCTTCCCGATGGGGAGGCAAGCGAGAAGCCGATGGCACGTGACACAGTCAGATCTTGTCGCTGTGGGGGCGGTGTGCACTCGCGCAGGATGAGGGGAACTCGATAGCGAGAGGAGGCGCAGTGGACATAGCCATGTACCAGCTGCGGACTTTCTGGGAAGTCTCGCGCCTGCAGAGCATCACCAAGGCGGGCCGCAAGCTCGGCTACTCGCAGTCCACCATCACCGCGCACGTCCGGGTGCTGGAGGCCCAGGTGGGCACCCCGCTGTTCCAGCGGCTGCCGCACGGGGTCAGGCTCACCGAGGCCGGCCAGATCTTCCACGGGTACGCCGCCCGGATGCTCTCGGCGGTGGACGAGCTGTCGGCCGCCCTCGCCGAGAACGGCGAGGTCACCGGCCAGGTGTCGGTCGGTGCGACCGGGTCTCTGGTGGACCGCGAGGTGTCCCGGCTGATCTGGGAGGCCCGCTACCGGTACCCGCGGGTGACCGTCTCCCCGCTCAGCATGCTCTCCACCCGGATCCCGGAGGAGGTCGCGGCCGGCCGCCTCGACCTCGGCCTGATGATGACCAGCACCGCCGAGCCCTCCGAGCCGCCGCCGGCCGGCGTGGTCCGGGAGCGGCTGCACGAGCTGGACCTGGTCTGCATCGGCTCGCTGGGCCTGCCGAGCGCCGAGGGCGATCCGGTCGGCCGCCTGCGGGAGGCGCGCATCCTCCAGGTGGACCACGGCTGCCCGTCCCAGGAGCAGGTGCAGACGGCCCTGCAGGACCAGTACGGCTTCACCCTGGAGGTGATGTCGGCCGGCTCGGTGGGCAGCGCCCTCGGGCTGATGCGCAGCGGTCCGTTCATCGCGGTGCTCCCCGAGCAGTCGGTGGCCCGCGAGGTGGAGCTCGGCTCGGTGGTGCTCCAGGAGCAGCTGCCGCGGATGCGGCGGGCGGTCTGGATGCTCTGGCGCGACCAGGCCTGGCAGCCGGCCGCGATGGTGGCCCTGCTGGAGCTGGCGCGGCGGGTCGGGCAGCTCACCGGGGAGCCCGTGGGCTCCGCCTGACGACCCGTACGGGCCGTACGCCCCGCGCGTCTCCCCACGCACGTCGAACGGCCGGAAGCCCTCGTAGCGTCGCTACGAGGGCTTCCGGCCGTGGGCCCGGGCCGGTCCTGGCGGACCGTCAGGCGGTGCCCAGCAGCTGGGCCTTGAGCCGGGCGTTCTCCCGCTCCAGCTCCTCGAGACGGGTGGTCAGCGGTTCGACCGCCGTCTCGATCTCCTCCTTGGTGAACCGCGGCGTGATGTGCTGGCTGCAGTTCCAGTCGAAGGCCTCGACCTCGATCACCATGACCCGCTCGGGCACGCCCGAGTACTCCTTGTCGCGGACCGCCTCGATCAGGGCGCGGTCCTCGTTGACGTCCACCGCCCGGGCCCGGCCGTAGACCTTCAGCCGGGCGCGGTGCGGGTAGTCGACCAGGAAGAGCGAGACCCGGCTGTCGTGGTCCAGGTTCCCGGTGGTGATGTACTGCTTGTTGCCCCGGTAGTCGGCGAAGGCGATGTGGCGCTCGTCCAGCACCTTGACGAAGCCCTTGGGCCCGCCCCGGTGCTGGACGTACGGCCAGCCCGTCGCGCTGGCGCTGGCCAGGTAGAAGCTGTCGCGCTCCTGGATGAACCAGGCCTCGTCCGGACCCAGCTGGTCCGCACCCTTCGCCCCGGCGGCCATCCGCTCGTAGCTGCGCGCGCTCCCGTGCGCCTGCTGATGGCGCTTGGTCTCCGTGGTGAAGGCGATCTGTGCGTACCGGCTGGTCACGGCATTACTCCTCGTCAGGTGGGTTACAGGACGTTCTTGTTGACCTCGGCCGCCACCTTGTAGCCCATCTCCAGGGCGGCCTGGTTGTCCCAGCGGAAGTGCACGCCGGCGTAGAGGCGGCTGTTGGCCTTCTCCTGGGCGGCCTGGGTGAAGCTGTTGAAGTGGCGGACCACGCCGACCGCGTTCGGGTCGTCGGTGCCGCTGCTGAACGGGATGTTGTCGCAGCCGAAGTAGTTCTTCATCGCGCCGGCCCAGGCCGCCACGATGCCGGAGTGGCCCGAGACGTAGGTCGGGAACGGCGGGGAGAAGTGCACGCCCTGCGGGGTCATCGAGAGCGGACGCCAGTTCGGGTCGGCCGTGGTCAGCGGGTTGTTGTCGGTGTCGGCGAAGTTGATCGCGGACTCCGGGCGCCACAGGTCGTTCTCGGTGTCGAACTTGGAGTCCCAGATCGCGATCGCGGCGTCGGCCATCGCGACCGAGATCATCGCGAACAGGCGGGCGCTGGCGGCGGAGTCGACCCAGGGGTGCTGCTGCTGGTAGACGGCCATCGACTGGACGTACTGGTGGCCGATCGGCTTGTAGGTGCCGTTGACGTCGTTGGCCCAGTAGCGCGCCTGCTCGGTCTGGTCGGCCGTGCGCTCGGTCGAGGTGGCACCACCGAGGCGGCGGACCTCGTCCACGCCGGCCGCGTACTCCGGGCTGGCGATGAAGGCCGGGATGGTGGTGTAGCCGAACGGCAGGCTGGTCGGGCGGAACTGGCTGCCGGAGAGCAGGCCGAAGGGCTTGACCTTGCCCCAGTTCGGCGAGTGCGGGACCGGGGCGCTGCCCGGGGTGGGCCGCCAGTAGCCGGGCGAGTTGTTGACCACGTAGGGGGTGTTGTCGTCCGCGCCGTCGCCGACCCGGTCGGTGATGATGCCGTTGGCGGCGGCGTTGCCGATGGCTATGCCGCGGTTGATGTTGATCGCGTTGGTCGGGCGGCGCAGCGAGACGGCGGTGTTCAGCTCGTCGTCGAAGTTGATCGCCGGGAAGGCGGCCTTCAGCGCGCTGTAGGCGGCCTGGTCGATGGCGGCCTCCATCGAGCCGTTGTAGCCGCGGCTGTTCGGGACCAGGGTGCGGTACGGGCGGCCGATCTGCTGGATCGAGTTGACGGCGTCGTAGATGGCGAGGTTCATCATCGCGCCGCCGCGGCCCAGCGGGCCGGGGGTGCCACCGGTGGTCCGGAAGGCGTCCATCAGGACGTTGTTCCAGTAGATGACGTGGTCGGTGCGGTGGACGGCCGACGTCTCGGCGTCCTCCACAGCGTTGGCGCTCTGCGGGACGAGCGAGACCAGACCGCCGATGGCCAGGACCGAACAGGCGGCCTTGAGCACGGAACGGCGAGTCCTCGTGGTGCGGTTCATCTGGGCGGTTCCTTTTCGCTAGGAGGCTTGCGAGAAGGAATCTAGGGCCTGCCGACAGGTTTAGACAGAGTTTTCCCGAGAATCAGCCATCGGCATTTCCGATACCGGGACGGACCGTCGATCCTGGGAATTCCCCGGAACCTGACATATGCATACGATAAACCTTGATGTGTCTTCGGCAAATCGCCTAGCGTCCCTGCCGTCGGAAATACCTCCGACCGACTCCCCCGCACGTTATACCCCCTGGAGATATGGACGTGAACAGCACGCGTACTCGTCGTGGCCGTCGCACTGTGGTCGCCGCCGCTCTGGTCGCCGGTCTGCTCGGCGCCGGTGGCGTCGCCTCCGCCAGCCCGGGCCACCTGATCACCGCGAAGACCACCGCCGAGGGCAAGTTCGTGAAGCCCCAGAACGTCAAGGTCAAGAACGTCAGCCGGGTCATCGAGCAGACCCTCACGATCCAGCCCGGTGGCGACACCGGCTGGCACGTGCACCCGGGCATCGTCTTCCTGACGGTCGTCAAGGGCACCATCACCCGCCGCAGCGCGGACTGCAAGGTCGAGACCTTCCCGGCCGGCAGCTCGTTCATCAAGCAGGGCGACATCCCCCTGAACGGCGTCAACCTGGGCACCGAGCCGATCGAGCTCCACCTCACCTACGTCCTGCCCGAGGGCACCCCGCTCCGCTACGAGCGCGAGGCGCCGAAGTACTGCAAGTTCTGACCGTAGGTCAGCCTGCTCGGTGCGGTGGTCAGCGCACCGCACCGAGCAGCACCTCCTCCAACTCCCGCCGGTAGCCGGCCAACCGGCCGACCCGGTTGACGGTCAGCGCGCCGACCAGCGCGCCGGCCCGGTGGTACGAGACCTCCAACCGCCGCCCCGGAAGGTCGTGTTCGACCACCCGGACCTCGTCGGCGAAGGCCGGCAGGCCGACCGAGCGGACCTTCACCCCGTGCAGGTCCGACCAGAACGACGGCACTCCCGTGAACGGCTCCGGCGCTCCGGGGTGCAGCAGGGTGTGCGCGGCCGCGGCCGCCTGCTCCACCGCGTTGGTCCAGTGCCCGAGCGCCACCCGCGCGCCGCCGGCCAAGGGGTGCGGCCAGCGCACCACGTCGCCCGCCGCCACCGCGCCGGGCAGCACCGAGCCGTCCGCCCGCAGCACCCGCAGCGCGGCGTCACAGCCGACCCCGCCGTCCAGGGCCAGGCCGGCCCCCTCCAGCCACCCGGTGTTCGGCACCGCCCCGAGCGCCAGCACCGCCGCGTCCAGCGCGAGTTCGGTGCCGTCGGAGAGCACCGCCCCGGTCAGCCGGGCGCCGCCGCGGAAGGCCGTCACGGTGACGCCGGTGCGCAGGTCGATCCCCGACTCCCGGTGCAGCGCGGCCAGGTAGCCGCCCGCCTCGGCGCCGACCGCCCGGGCCAGCGGCTGCTCCGCGGCCTCCACCACGGTGACCTCCAGCCCGCGGGAGCGGGCGGTGGCCGCGATCTCGCCGCCGAGGAACCCGGCCCCGACCACCAGCAGCCTGCGCCCCGGCCGGAGTTCGGCCCGCAGGGCGAGGGCGTCGTCGCGGCCGCGCAGGGTGTGCACGCCCTGCGGCACCGGGCCGTCCCAGCCCCGGGCCGCCGAACCGGTGGCGACCACCAGGCCGTCCCAGCCCAGCTCCTGACCGTCCGCCAGCTTCACGGTGCGGCCGTCCGGGTCCAGCGCCACGGCCGGAGTGCCGAGCAGCCACTCGGCGCCGAGCCCCTCCGGGACGGGCAGGGCGGTGGCGTCCGCCGGATCCTCCGAGGCCAACTGCTGCTTGGAGAGCGGCGGCCGGTCGTACGGCGGGTGCGGCTCGGCGCCCACCAGGGTCAGCGCGCCGTCGTAGCCGCCGGCCCGCAGCGCCTCGGCGGCCCGCAGGCCGCCCAGCGAGGCGCCGACCACCAGCACGCGTCCCAGGCCGCCGCTCACCGGTCCGCGCCTCCCGCCGCGGCGGTGGCGATGGCGCGGACCGGGCAGACGGCGGCGGCCTTCTCCACCTTGTCGCGCAGCCCGTCCGCGGGCTCGGCCTGGTAGACCAGGTAGTCGTCCTCGTCGAAGGAGAACACCTCGGGCGCGGCGTAGACGCACTGCCCGTGGCTCTCGCACAGGTCCATGTCGACGGTGATCCGCATGTCCGTACTCCTCTGAGGGTCAGCTGACGGGGGTGACGGGAGGGTTGAAGCGGGAGGCCTCCGGGGCGCTCCAGCGCAGCGGGGCCGCGTCCAGGACCTCCCGGACGGCGGTGACGTCGAACTCCACCAGGCGCTGGGCACCGGGGACTTCGGCGATCAGCTCGGGGTCCCAGACGGTGCGGGCGGTGCCGGTGAGGTGGAGGGAGGAGCCGGACTCCCAGCCGGGGACGAGGATCCCGGCGGCCGGGTTGAGTTCGAGGTTGCCCAGGGTCAGGAACATCGCGTTCCCCACGTAGTCCGGCCAGCGCAGCCGGGTGGGCGAGAGCACCCGGAGGAACCCGGGGCTGCCTCCCCGGTGGGAGGCGTCGGCGTCACCGCCGTCCGAGGCGGTGGCCACGAAGAAGGTGTCCGCCTCCCGGATCCGCCGCTGCTGGTCCTCGGTCAGCTCCGCCGAGTCGAGCGCGCGGGGCCGGCGGCCGGCGGCCTCCTCGACGGGGAGCGGGCGGTGGTCGCGCTTCTGGATGTACTTGGGGCAGTTGGCGATGACCTGGTCGAGGTCGACCCGCAGGCCGTCGCCGTCCGGGACGGAGCGGCCGTTGATCCGCATCCGGCGCCGGGTGGCGGGCTCGATGGCGATCATGCCGATCCGGGCCGGGCCGGCCAGCGTCGCGGCCAGCGGGTCCTGCGGCCCCGGACGGGCGGCGACGGTCAGCGTCCGCTCGTCCGGGGCCCGGAGGAACCCGGGGGTCCCGCTCACCTGGGTGGCCCAGATCCGGCCGTCGCGGTCGGCGCCGCCGATCACGACCATCGGCTGGCCGGTGAGGAACTCCGCGGCCACGGGCGGGATGACCGTGCCGATCCCGCCGAGGGAGAACCCGGCCTGCCGGCTGAGCTCCGCCCGGTCCTGAACGGCGAGTTCCCCACGGTGGTAGGCGGTCGTCACGGTCTCTGTCCTTCCGGTCGGATCGGCGGGATCGGTACGGCGTGGTCGGTACGGCGGGGCGGCCTAGAAGAAGCCGCAGGTCGGGGCACCGGTGGTGGGGGCCTCCTGGCCCTCGGCACCGGACGGGCTGTAGATCTCCAGGCGGATGCCGTCGGGGTCGGTGAAGAAGATGCCGCCGGAGGAGGCGCCCTCACCGTGCGGGACCACGCCGTCGTAGGCGAACTCCGCACCCAGGTCGCGCAGCACGGCCTCGGCGTCCTTGACCTCGTCGACCGTCTCCACCTGGAAGGACAGGTGGTGCAGGCCGGCCGAAGCGGTCGGGAAGGCCACGGCGCTCTGCTGCCAGAGGGTGACCTGCAGCTTGCCGTCGCGGCCGAGGAAGGCGAACCGGCGGTCCGTCTCCTTGCCCTCGCCGAGCACCTCGAAGTCGAAGACCTTCCCGTAGAAGTTCATCGAGCGGTCCAGATCGGTGACGTTCAGGCCCACGTGGCCGGTCTGCAGCGACTTGAAGTTACCCATGGTGATCACGTGCCTTCATAGAGGTGGCCCGGATACGTTCCCGAACCGCTGAAAGCGACTTTAGTGGTTAGATTCCGGGGCAGCAAACCGACTAACTTCCGTTTACCGGTTAGTATTGCTAGTCTTTCGCTTTTCACCGCGCACGTGAGGAGGAGCCCGATGGCCCCGTCGACCACGGCCGACCCGCGCCCCCTGGCCGGCGAACCGCTCTCCATCGATCTGCTGAACACCCGCTGGAAGCCCCAGTCCGGGCCGCGGGACCTGCTCGACAGCACCGAGGGCCTGGCCGCCTGGCTCGACTTCCCGACGGCCCGTCAGGCCTTCGGCGCCACCGCCCCCGAGGCCACCCCCGAGGCCCTGGAACGGCTGCGGCAGGCCCGCGACGCGATCGCGGCGGCGGTGCGCACGCCCGAGGACCCGGCCGCCCGCGCCGCCCTCAACGAGGTCCTGTCCCACGGCCGGGTCCGCCACCTGCTCACCGACCACGGCCCCGCCACCGCCGTGGAGACCGACTCCCCGGAGTGGCTGCCCGCCTGGACGGCGGCCGAGGACTACCTGCGCCTGCTCGGCGACCGACCGGAGCGGATCCGCCCCTGCGCCAACCACGACTGCGTGCTGCACTTCTACGACGTCTCGAAGAACGGCACCCGCCGCTGGTGCTCGATGTCCGTCTGCGGGAACCGGGCCAAGGCCTCCCGGCACTACGCCCGGCACGGCAGCGACTCCTGAGCGTCCCGGTGGGTCGGGGGTCATGCCGAAGACGCTAGGGAGCGCCGCTCCGGGCCTGCCAATCCCGGCCCGATACTCCGTCAGGTCCGGTCACCCGCGCGGACGACGGCCTCCCCCGGACGGCCCCGGACGTACGGCGGGCCGCCGCACCGCCCGCGCTGCGGGTGGAGCGGCGGCCCATGAGGCGTACCGAGGGGCGGCCCTGTCGTCGGTCGTGGCGGCGTCGTCGGAGCTGTCGGTGCTGTCGGTGGTGTCGGTGGCGGAAGGTCAGGCGGAGAGCGGCTCGGGCTCGCCGCGCGGGCGGCTATGGTCGTGGTGCTCGTACTCGCGGAACTGCTCGGTGGCCCCGTACGGCTCCAGGTAGGGCCGCCACCGCGGGTCCTTGATGCCGGTGCCGATGATCCGCCAGGCCAGGCCGGTGGGCGGGGCGGGCGGACGCTTCATCCGCCAGCCGAGCTCGGTCAGGTGACGGTCGGCCTTGGTGTGGTTGCAGCGGCGGCAGGCCGCCACCACGTTGTCCCACCGGTGCTGGCCGCCCCGGCTGCGCGGGATGACGTGGTCGACGCTGGTGGCGGCGGCCCCGCAGTAGACGCAGCGACCGTGGTCGCGGGCGAACAGGGCCCGGCGGGTGAGCGGGACCGGGCCGCAGAAGGGGACCCGGACGAAGCGGGTCAGACGGACGACGGACGGCGCCGGAACGGCGCTGGTGGCGCTGTGCAGAGTGATCCCGGAATCCTCCAGGCAGACCGCCTTGTGGTTGAGGACCAGGATGAGAGCGCGTCGCATCGAGACCACACCCAGCGGTTCGTACGACGCGTTGAGGACCAGGACATGCGGCACGGAGGCCTCCTTGGACGCCTGCGGCGCGTGGCTCGCGCCGGGACGAGCGGTCGACCGCGGGCGGGTGCCCCGCCGCGATCTCCACAAGTGTCGCCTCACGCCGTCGTGGGGCGCCACCACTCCTGCGAAACGGATCCGATGTGGATTCCGTCATACCCGGTATGCCCATCCACCTCCCGCATCCCACCCCACGACCAGCCCCTCGGCGTAAGAGCCGGGCATCGGAGGGCGCGACCCGGGGCGCTGCCGGTGGTGCGGCCGGGGGCGCGGGGAACTGCGCGAGGCGGAAGTCACGGACCCGTGTGCCGGGTACGGAGTTCCACTTGCAGGTGAGCGACCGCACCCGGCACACGGTCCAGGCCTTCCGCCTCGCGCAGTTCCCCGCGCCCCCGGGGTAACCACCACGCGCCCACGCGGCGGAGCCGCACATCAGCAGAGCCCCGCGCCCCCGGGGCAACCACCACCCACCACGCGCCCACGCGGCGGAGCCCCGCGCCCCCCGGCACCGGGAAGTGCCCCCTGCGGGCCGGGCTAGGCTGGCATTTCGCCCAGCCGTAGCACCGAGTAAGGAAGGACTCCGCCCGTGACCGCTTCCGGCACGCTCGGCCTCCTCGCCGACGCCTCCCCCTCCCCCGGCCCGACCGCGGACCCGCTCACGAACCTGCCGACCTCGCCGGCCGAGGCCGCGGAGGCCACCAAGCAGGCCACGGAGTGGGTCGGCCGCAGCTGGCAGGGCTGGCTGGAGGGCGGCCTGCGGATCGTGCTGATCGTGCTGCTCGCCCTGGTGCTCCGCGCGGTGCTGCAGAAGATCATCACCAAGTTCATAGCGCGGATGGTGCGCCCCGCCGAGGCCGAGGCCGAGACCGGCCGGTTCAGCGGGCTGCTGGCCAACAGCGGGGTGGTCAACACCGAACGGCGCCAGCAGCGCTCGGAGGCGATCGGCTCGGTGCTGCGCAGCGTGACCTCCTTCACCATCCTGGGGACCGCGGCCCTGATGGTGCTCTCCGCGCTCGGGGTGAACCTGGCGCCGCTGCTGGCCAGCGCCGGTGTGGCCGGCGTGGCGATCGGCTTCGGCGCGCGGAACCTGGTGACCGACTTCCTCTCCGGGGTCTTCATGATCCTGGAGGACCAGTACGGCGTCGGCGACGAGATCGACACCGGCGTGGCCACCGGCACCGTGCTGGAGGTGGGCCTGCGCGTGACCAAGCTGCGCGGGGCCAACGGCGAGATCTGGTACATCCGCAACGGCGAGGTGAAGCGGATCGCCAACATGAGCCAGGGCTGGGCCACCGCCTCGGTGGACGTCCAGGTCGGCTACAAGGAGGACCTGGCCAAGGTCGAGGAGCTGATCAAGGAGACGGCGGAGCGGCTCTCCAAGGAGAGCCCGTTCGACGAGTTGATCTGGGGTCAGGTCAAGGTGCTGGGGCTGGAGTCGGTGGCCTTCGACTCGGTGACGGTCCGGGTCGAGGCCCGCACGTCGCCGGGGAACGCGCTGCTGGTCTCCCGCACCCTGCGCCAGCGCCTCAAGATCGCGCTGGACGGCGCCGGGGTGAAGGTCAAGGAGGAGACCGTGACGGCCGCGGCGGCCGCGGCCGCCGCAGCGGCCAAGTCGGCGGAGAGCGCCACCGCCGCTGCCGCCGCGGGCACCGCCGCCGCGGCCGGTACCGCCCCCTCCGCCCTGGCCGACCCGACCTCCCCCGCCTCGCTCGCGACCAAGCCGATCCCCGCCCAGGGCACCGAGTAGCAGCGGCCGCGCCGGGACCCCGTCACCCCTCCGGTGGCGGGGTCCCGGCGTGTGCTGGGTAACGCTTCGGCAACCTGCGGGCGACGCCCCGTTGACACCCCCTGGCCTAGGCGAATAGCTTCCTCCCAGGGATTGGAAACTTTCCTAACAGTCCAACGGGAGGCCCCGAGCCGCACGGCCGGGGCCAGAGCAGGGAGGATTCTGGGCGTGACCGACAACACCCGCACCCCCCTGGCCGGCACCCCGAGCCTGCTGCGCGCGATCAACGACCGTGCGGCGCTGGAGCTGCTGCTCGCCCACGGCCCGCTCTCCCGGACCCAGATCGGCACCCTGACCGGCCTCTCCAAGCCCACCGCCTCCCAGCTGCTCGGGCGGCTGGAGAGCGCGGGCCTGGTGCTGCCGGTCGGCACCACGGCCGGCGGCCCCGGGCCCAACGCGCAGCTGTACCAGGTGAACCCCGCCGCCGGCCACGTGGCCGGGGTGGACGTGACGACCACGCACGTGCGCGCCGCCGTGGCCGACATCACCGGTTCCACGCTGGCCGAGCGCGTCACCCCGACCAAGGGCTGGCCAGCCGCCGAGGCGGTGGCCCGCACCGCCGAGGTGCTGGCCGAGACCGTCCGGGAGGCCGGGCTGGCCCCGGGCAGCCTGCTGGAGACGGTGGTCGGCGTGCCCGGCGCGCTCGACCCCGGCAGCGGCCGGCTCCGGTACGCCTCGCACCTGCCCGGCTGGCACTCGCCCCGGCTGCTGGAGGAGCTGACCGAGGTGCTCGGCTCCGGGGTGACCGTCGAGAACGACGTCAACCTGGCGGCCATGGCCGAGCAGGCCTTCGGCGCGGCGCGGGGCAGCGAGGACTTCGTGCTGCTCTGGGCCGAGGAGGGCCTGGGCGCGGCGATCGTGATCGCCGGCCGGCTGCACCGGGGCTTCACCGGCGGCGCCGGGGAGATCGGCTACATGCCGGTGCCCGGCTCGCCGGTGGTGCACCACCCGCGCAAGAACACCGGCGGCTTCCAGGACCTGGCCGGTGCCGACGCGGTGATCGCGCTGGCCCGCGAACACGGCCTGGAGGTGACCGCCGACGACTCCACCGTCGAGGCGCTCGCCGAGGCCGCCGTCGAGGTCGCGCTGCGCACCGAGGGGGCCGGCGACGACTTCCTGGACACCCTGGCCGCCCGGCTGGCGGTCGGCCTGGCCGCGGTGGTCGCGGTGGTCGACCCGGAGCTGGTGGTCCTGGCCGGGCGCACCGTGGCGGCCGGCGGCGACCGGCTCTGCGAGCTGGTCCAGGCCGAGCTGGCCCGGACCTCCGTTCCCCGTCCCGAGGTGCGCTCCAGCACCGTCCCGGGCTCCCCCGTCCTGCAGGGCGCGCTGCAACGCGCGCTCGCCACCGCCAGGGAGACGGTCTTCACCACCCACTGACCGTCCCCTCCCGCACCTCCCGCACCGCCCGTATTTCCCGTACCGCCTGAACCAGTGTCACCGCCTGACCCACCGTCACCACGCCACCGCCCGCCCACAGGGCGGTCCGGCCTGCCCGGATTCCCCCCAGGAGGACCTTCGATGCGCTCCCCCCGCAGACCGTCCCGCGTACTCGCCGCCGTCACCGGCAGCGCCGTCCTGGCCCTGCTCGCCACCGCCTGCACCGGCACCGACTCCGGCACCACCGACGAGTCCGCCTCCGGCAAGGACGTCACCATCACCTTCTGGCACGGCTGGAGCCAGGAGAGCGAGATCAAGGCGATCGACGACAACGTCGCCGCCTTCCAGAAGGCCCACCCGAACATCAAGGTCAAGGTCGTCCCGCGGATCGAGGACGACAAGGTCCAGCAGGCGCTGCGGGCCGGCGGCCAGGACGCCCCCGACGTGGTCTCCTCGTTCAGCACCGACAACGTCGGCAAGTTCTGCGCCTCCAAGGCCTGGGTCGACCTCAACCCGCTGATGAAGAAGGACGGCATCGACCCGGCCAAGACCTTCCCGGCCGCGATGCTCAAGTACAGCCAGTTCCAGGGCAACCAGTGCTCGCTGCCGCTGCTCGGCGACGCGTACGGGCTCTACTACAACAAGGCCGCGTTCGCCGCCGCCGGGATCACCGCCCCGCCGAAGACCTTCAGCGAGTTCGAGGCCGCCGCGGTCAAGCTGACCCAGACCGAGGGCGACTCGTACAAGCAGCTCGGCTTCATGCCGAACTACCACGGCTACGAGACCGCGCTGCCGCACTACCTGAGCCAGTACGGCGTGGAGTACTTCGACGCCCAGGGCAAGTCCACCGTGCACACCGACCCCAAGGTGGTGCAGGCGCTGACCTGGCAGAAGGGCCTGGTCGACAAGCTCGGCGGCTTCGACAAGCTGGAGAAGTACCGCACCGGCTTCGGCGACGAGTTCAGCGCCAAGAACCCCTTCCACACCGGCCAGGTGGCGATGGCACTGGACGGCGAGTGGCGCACCGCCGCGCTGGCCGACGAGAAGCCGGACTTCGAGTGGGCCACCGCGCCGTTCCCGGTGCCGGACGACCAGGCCGCCAGCTACGGCAAGGGCTACCAGACCGGCACCATCGTCGGCATCGCGAGGACCAGTCAGAAGCAGACCGCCGCCTGGGAGTTGGTGAAGTTCCTGACCACCGACACCGACGCGGTGGTGAACTTCGCCAACGCGATCCACAACGTGCCGAGCACCTTCGCCGCGCTGGACTCGCCGAAGCTGACCTCGGACGCGAACTTCAAGACCTTCCTGGAGATCGCCAAGAACCCGGCCTCCAACGGCGCCCCCGCCTCCATCAACGGTGGTGCCTTCCAGGTCAGCCTGCAGAACTTCTCCTTCGAGGTCGAGGCCGGCCGGGCCACCGACCTCAAGGCCGGGCTCAGCGCCACGGCCAAGGAGATCGACGCCGCCGTCGACCAGGCCAAGTGACATGACGCTCAACCTCTCCACCGTCCCGGCGGCGCTGCGTCGCAAGCGCCGCCGGGAGGGCCTGCGCACCCTGGCCTTCCTGAGCCCCTGGCTGATCGGCTTCGGCCTGTTCTTCGCCTACCCGCTGGTCTCCACCGTCTACTTCTCGTTCATGAAGTACGACGGCTTCGGAGCACCCGTCCCCCGAGGTCTGCAGAACTGGGACTACGTCTTCAACGACTACCCCGCGTTCTGGACCGGGCTGGGCAACACGCTCTGGCTGGTCGTCGTCATGGTCACCCTGCGGGTGGCCTTCGGGCTCGGCATCGGTCTGCTGATCACCAAGGTGAAGACCGGTGCCGGTCTGTTCCGCACCCTGTTCTACCTGCCGTACCTGGCCCCGCCGGTGGCCGCCACGATGGCCTTCGCCTTCCTGCTCAACCCCGGCACCGGCCCGGTGAACGACCTGCTCGGCGGCCTCGGACTGCCGCAGCCCGGCTGGTTCACCGACCCGGAGTGGTCCAAGCCCGCGCTCACCATGCTGGCCATGTGGGGCGTCGGCGACCTGATGGTGATCTTCATGGCGGCCCTGCTGGACGTGCCCCGCGAGCAGTACGAGGCGGCCGAGCTGGACGGCGCCGGCCCCTGGCAGAAGTTCCGCTTCGTCACCTTCCCGAACATCACCCCGATCGTGCTGTTCGCGGTGGTCACCGGGGTCATCCAGACGATGCAGTACTACACCCAGGCGATCGTGGCCGGGAAGGTGGCCAGCGGCGTGATCGGCGGCTCCGGCCAGCAGTTCGAGCCCGGCTACCCCAACGGCTCCACCTGGACCCTGCCGCAGATGGTCTACAACCTGGGCTTCCAGCAGTTCAACTACGGCGCCGCCTGCGTGGTCGCCCTGGTGCTGTTCGCCCTCTCGATGGCGTTCACCGCCGTGCTGATGCGCCGCAAGTCGGGGCTGCTGGGAAGTGAGGACTGATGGCCGCCTCCGTCGCCGTACCGCTCACCCGCAAGGGTGCCGAACTGCGGGTCGCCCGCCGCCGGGCCGCGCTGCACTGGGTGGCCGTCCACTCCGTCGCGATCGCCGCCGCGCTGTTCTTCGTGCTGCCCTTCGTGTTCGTCCTGTTCACCTCGCTGATGACGGACCGTCAGGCGCTCACCTCGGACCTCTGGCCGCACGAGTGGGTCTGGAGCAACTACGTCGAGGTGTTCAACACCCCCGGCTTCCTGAGCTGGTGGCGCAACACCCTGCTGTACGCCGGGCTGGGCACCGTGCTGACGATCGTCTCCAGCGTGCCGGTCGCCTACGCGCTGGCCCGGTTCCGCTTCCGCGGACAGCGGCTGGCCCTGCTCGCGGTGATCTCGATGATGATGCTGCCGCCGCAGGTGGTGATCATCCCGATGTACCTGTTCTGGGCCAAGCAGCTGCACCTGACCGGTTCGCTCTGGCCGCTGATCATCCCGATGGCCTTCGGCGACGCGTTCTCGATCTTCCTGCTGCGGCAGTTCCTGCTGACCATCCCCAAGGAGTACGTGGAGGCCGCCCGGATCGACGGCTGCGGCGAGCTGCGCACCCTGCTGCGGGTGGTGCTGCCGATGGCCAAGCCGGCCATCGCCGCCGTCGCGCTGTTCCAGTTCTTCTACTGCTGGAACGACTACTTCGGCCCGCAGATCTACTCCAGCGAGAACCAGAACGCCTGGACCCTCAGCTACGGACTGGCCTCCTTCAAGGCCTCGCACCACACCAACTGGAACCTCACCATGGCCGCCACCCTGCTGGTGATGGCCCCGGTGATCGTTCTCTTCTTCTTCGCGCAGAAAGCCTTCATCGAAGGCGTGACACTGACAGGGGTCAAGGGCTGATGTCCGCACTCAAGTTGGCGATCGTCGGTGGCGGTTCCACCTACACGCCCGAACTCATCGACGGGTTCGCCCGGCTCCGCGACACCCTGCCGATCGGCGAGCTGGTGCTGATCGACCCGGCCGCCGACCGGCTGGAGCTGATCGGCGGGCTGGCCCGCCGGATCTTCGCCAAGCAGGGCCACGACGCGGTGGTCACCACCTCCACCGACGTGGCCGCCGGCGTGCAGGGCGCGGACGCGGTGCTGCTCCAGCTCCGGGTCGGCGGCCAGGCCGCGCGCAACCAGGACGAGACCTGGCCGCTGGAGTGCGGCTGCGTCGGCCAGGAGACCACCGGCGCCGGCGGCCTCGCCAAGGCGCTGCGCACCGTCCCGGTGGTGCTGGACATCGCCGAGCAGGTCCGCCGGGCCAACCCGGACGCCTGGATCGTGGACTTCACCAACCCGGTCGGCATCGTCACCCGGGCGCTCCAGCAGGCCGGCCACAAGGCCGTCGGCCTGTGCAACGTGGCGATCGGCTTCCAGCGCAAGTTCGCCGCCCACCTGAACGTGGCCCCCGAGCTGGTCCGGCTGGACCACGTCGGCCTCAACCACCTCACCTGGGAGCGCGGCGTCACCCTGCTCGACTCCCCCGACGCCACGTCGGGCCGGGAGGTGCTGCCCGAGCTGCTGGCCGGCTTCGGCAAGGAGATCTCCGAGGACCTGCACCTGCCGCTGCCGGTGATCCAGCGGCTCGGCGTGGTGCCCTCCTACTACCTGCGCTACTTCTACCAGCACGACCAGGTGGTCGAGGAGCTCAAGGTCCAGGGCTCCCGGGCCGCCGCGGTCTCCGCGATCGAGGCCGAGCTGCTGGAGATGTACGCCGACCCGACCCTGGACACCAAGCCGGAGCTGCTGAGCAAGCGCGGCGGGGCGTTCTACTCCGAGGCGGCGGTCCAGCTGATCGCCTCGCTGCTGGGCACCGACGGCCGCACCACCGTCCAGGTGGTCAACACCCGCAACGACGGCGTGCTGCCCTTCCTGCCCGACGACGCGGTGATCGAGGTCCCGGCCGAGGTGGACGCGGCGGGCGTGCGGCCGCTGCCGCAGCGGCCGGTGGAGCCGCTGTACGCGGGCCTGATCGCCGGCGTCACCGCGTACGAGCACCTGGCCCTGGACGCCGCGCTGCGCGGCGGCCGGGACCGGGTCTTCGACGCCCTGCTGGCCCACCCGCTGGTCGGGCAGATCGAGCTGGCGGACCAGTTGACGGACCGTCTGATCGCCCACAACCGGGCCCACCTCGCATGGGCATGAGCAGTCCGGCGGGCACCCGCGGTCCGGCGGGCACGAGCGGCCCGTCGGGCGTCAGCTTCCCGAGGCAGGCCGGGCCGGGGCAGTCGGTCCGGAACGCCCCCAGCAGTGAGGATCCGATGGAGCAGCAGGCACAGCTCGCAGGAGTCCTGGCCGTCGACGCCGGGAACAGCAAGACCGACGTGGCACTGGTCAGCGCCACGGGCGTGGTGCTCGGCCGGGCCCGGGGCGGCGGCTTCCAGCCGCAGAGCATCGGCGCCGAGGCGGCCATCGAGGGTCTGGCCCCCCTGGTCGCCTCGGTGGCCGTCCAGGCCGGGCTCGACCCGGTCCGGCTCGGGACGGACGGCGGGGCGCTGACCAGTCACGTCAGCGCCTGCCTGGCCAACGCCGACCTGCCGGTCGAGGAGGAGGCGCTGCTCGCCGCCCTCTCCACCCGGCCCTGGGGCCTGACCAACCACGTCGCCAACGACACCTTCGGCCTGCTCCGGGCCGGCACCGACGGCCCGCTCGGCGTCGCGGTGGTCTGCGGCGCCGGGATCAACTGCGTCGGCCTGCTGCCGGACGGTCGCACCGCGCGCTTCCCCGCGCTCGGCAAGCTCACCGGCGACTGGGGCGGTGGCGGCGGGCTCTCCCAGGAGGCCCTCTGGTACGCCGTCCGGGCCGAGGACGGCCGGGACCGGCCGACCGCGCTCGCCCCGGCGATCGCCGCCCACTTCGGGCTGCCGACCGCCGGAGCGGTCGCCGAGGCGATCCACCTCGACGAGCTGGACCAGGGCCGGCTGCACGAGCTGGTGCCGGTGCTGTTCGACGTCGCGGGCGAGGGCGACCCCATCGCCCTCGAACTGATCGACCGTCAGGCCGACGAGATCACCCGCCTCGCGGTGGTCGCCCTGCGCCGGCTCGACCTGCTCGCCGAGGCCGCCCCGGTGGTGCTCGGCGGCGGCGTCCTCGCCGCCCGCCACCCGCTGCTGCTCGACAACGTCATCGCCCGCCTCGCGGCCACCGCCCCCCTCGCCGAACCCCGCGTCGTGGTCGCCCCGCCCGTCCTCGGGGCCGCCCTCCTCGGCCTCGACCACCTCGACGCCGGGGCCGCGGCCCAGCAGCACCTCCGCAGCGCCTTCCCCACCCCGGCCCTGGCCGCCTGACGGCCCCTGAGGGCCCGCAAGGGGCCGTTCAGGGGCGCGAGGAACTGCGCGAGGCGGAAGACGACGACCCGTGTGCCGGGTACGGACACTCACTTGCAAGTGGTTCTCCGTACCCGGCACACGGGTCTCGTTCTTCCGCCTCGCGCAGTTCCCCGCGCCCCCGGGGTGACTATGGCCGCGCGCTGAAGCTCCGCCGGTAGTCCCGCGGGGCGACCCCCACGCGGCGGGTGAAGGCCGGCCGGAGCGAGACCGCCGAGCCGAAGCCGCAGCGCAGCGCGATCTCCTCGACCGTCAGGTCCGTCTCCTCCAGGAGGCGCTGCGCCGCCAGCACCCGCTGCTCCGAGAGCCACCGCAGCGGCGGCACCCCCACCGCCTCCGCGAACCGCCGCGCGAACGACCGCTCCGACATCACCGCCATCCGCGCCAACTCCCCCACCGTCCACGGCCGCTCCAGCGAACCGAGCACCGCCGCCCGCACCCCGGCCAGCGGATCCTCGCCGGCCACCGGAACCGGCGAGGGGATGAACTGCGCCTGCCCTCCCGCCCGGAACGGCGCCGTCACCATCCCCCGGGCGATCGCGGCCGCCGCCCCCTGCCCGTGCGCGGCCCGGACCAGGTGCAGGCAGAGGTCGATCCCGGCCGCCACGCCCGCCGAGGTCCAGATCAGTCCGTCGCCGGTGAAGAGCACCTCCGGATCCACCGTCACCGCCGGGTAGCGGCGGGCCAGTTCACCGGCCAGGTGCCAGTGCGTGGTGGCCCGGCGTCCGTCCAGCAGCCCCGCCTCGGCGAGCAGGAAGGCCCCGGCGCAGAGCGAGGCGAGCGGCACGCCGGCCCGGTGCGCGGCGCGCAGCGCGTCCAGCACCGGCCCAGGAGTGGCCGCGGACGGGTCCTCGACGCCGGGGACCACCACCAGGTCGCAGCCGGCCAGCCCGTCCAGCCCGTGGTCCGGCCACCGCTCCAGGCCGCCGCCCATCCGGACCGGCCGGGCATCCGGGCCGCGGTCCGGGCCGCCGCCCGGACCGCAGACCCGCAGCTCGAACTCCGGCAGTCCGGGACGGCTCCCACCCCGCGACGCCCAGATCTCCCCCACCACCGCGTAGTCGAAGGCCCGTACACCGTCCAGCACCAGGCAGCCCACCGTTCGCATGGCAGGAATCTATCGATCACCGGCGCTCGGCCCCCTCACCGCCCTCCGAAGGCCGGCCGGAGGATGGAGCCATGACGAACACCAGCGCCTTCGACGCCCCGCTCACCCTCGCCCCCGACGCCGTGCTGATCGTGATCGACGTCCAACAGGGCTTCGAGGACGAGGAGTTCTGGGGCCCCCGGGACAACCCGGACGCCGAGCTGCGGATCGGCGAACTGCTCGACGCGTGGCAGCGCACCGGCCGCCCGGTGGTGACGGTCCAGCACGGCGCGCCGCGCGGCCCGCTCGCGGTCGGCTCCCCCGGCTACGCCCTCAAGCCCTTCGTCGCCGCCGCGACCCCGGACCTGCACGTCACCAAGACCGTGAACAGCGCCTTCTACGGCACCCCCGACCTGCACGAGTGGCTGCAACTGCGCGGCGCCACCCAGCTGGTGGTGGCCGGCATCATGACCAACGTCTGCAACGAGACCACCGCCCGGATGGGCGGCAACCTCGGCTACGACGTCGTCTTCCCGATCGACGCCATGCACACCTTCGCGATGGCGGGCCCGGACGGCGAGCCGGTGCCGGCCGAGGTGCTGGCCCGGAGCACGGCGGCGGTGCTGCACGCGATGCGGTTCGCCAAGGTGGTCCGCACCGAGGAGGTGCTGAAGGCGGCCTGACCGGGCGTCAGCACCGCTGCCCGGGTCAGAGCAGGTGGCTGCGGACCCAGGCCGCCATCAGCTCGGCGCAGCCGTCCACCGACTCGCGCCAGGTGCGGGCCGCGCCCGCGCCCGCCTCGTCGCTGACGTGCTTGACCAGCCGCACCGGCACCCCGGCCCGCTGGGCGGCGGTGGCCACCGCGTAGCCCTCCATGTCGACCAGGTGGGCCCGGGCGGCCAGCCGGTCGCGGGCGTCGGCGTCGGAGACGAAGAGGTCGCCGGTGGCCAGCACCGGGCCGTCGGCCACGCCGTCGAAGACGATCTCGGCACCGAAGGTGCGGCCGGTGAGGGAGTGCAGGACGGGCGTGTCCAGGTCGTGCTGGATCACCCGGGAGACCAGGTGGGTGCCCTCCAGGCCGGGGTGCAGGGCGCCCGCGGTGCCCAGGTTGACGATCTCGGAGGGCCGCTCGCCGCGGGCCAGCACGGTGGCCAGCGCCACCGAGGCGTTGACCTTGCCCATGCCGGTGAGCAGGACGGGGAGCTCGCCGCCGAGGTGGGCGGCCTCCTCCTCGACCGCGACGACGAGCAGCGGGCGGTCCGGGGTGATGGTTCCGATCAGGCGCATGGCCCCCATCGTAGGACGAACCCCTCCCCACCCCCCATGGCCTTGATCGCCAGGAACCGCATAGGGTGCGTCCGGCGTCGCCGGTAGAGCGCGGAGGCTGCCGGAAGCTCAAGAGCGGCGCAACTCGCGTGTGGCGGCCGGACCCGGCGGCCATACTGCTCGCGGGGGACGGTCCCGGAGGCGGGGCGGGTCCCAGGGGGAGGTTGGGGCAGGTGGCGACACCGGTGGTGCACGGCGGGCGTCCGCCGATACCGAGAACACCCGGCGGCGAGGCCGCGGCCGGGGCGGGGACGGAAGCAGGGACGGAAGCGGCCCGGACCTCCGGAGGTCCGGCGCGGCTGCTGGACCCGGACCGGCTGAGACGGCTGACCGGCACCGCGCCGGCGCGGCTGAGGGCCGCCATGACGGTGCTGACCGTCCTGGTGCTGGCCTTCGGGGCGCTGACCGCCTGGCAGGTGAGCGTCCGGGCCCGGGCCGCCGGGCAGGTGGTGACGCACAGTCAGCCGATGAGCCAGGACGCCGCCGAGGTGTACCGCTCGCTGGCCGACGCGGACACCACCGCCGCCGCGGTCTTCCTGCTGGCCTCCGACGCCCCTCCGGAGCTGCGCGCCCGGTACGAGAAGGACCTGGCCACCGCCGCGGAGCTGCTCGCCCGGGCCGCGGCCCGGACCGGCACCGGCGGCAGCAGCGCGCAGACCCAGCAGTGGGTGGCCGACCTGAACCGGCAACTCCCGGCGTACGCGGGCCTGGTGGAGACCGCCCGGGCCAACGACCGGCAGGGCCTGCCGCTCGGCGGGGCCTACCTGCGGTACGCCTCGAAGCAGATGCAGACCGAGCTGCTGCCGGTCGCCCAGAAGCTGGTGGAGGCGGAGAACCGACGGCTGGACGCGGACTACGCCGACGCCCGGTCCGTCCCGTGGGCCGGTGCGGTGCTCGGACTGCTGGTGCTGGCCGCGCTGGTCTGGTGCCAGGTCCTGCTGCTCCGCCGGACCAACCGGGTCTTCAACCCCGGCATGCTGGGCGCCACGGCCGCGGTGCTGGCCGGACTGGCCTGGCTCACCGTCGGCACCACCCTGGCGCAGGCGGACCTCGGCGAGAGCCGGGGCAACGGGGCCGCGCCGCTGCGGGTGCTGAACCAGGCCCGGATCGAGACCCTCCAGGCCCGGGCGGCGGAGAACCTCGACCTGGTCTCCCGGGGCGGCTCGGACAGCTACGACAAGGACTGGGCCCGCTACACCGCTTCCCTGGCCGGAGCTCCCGTGGAGGACGGCAAGGCCCGGACCGCCGTGAAGGGCACCCTGGGGCGGGCCCTGGACGAATCGCCGCGCGGGGCCCGCAACGCGGTCACGGAGGCCGCGAACGACTTCCTGCGCTGGGACGCCCTGCACCGGAAGTCCGAGAGCGGCGACGACTACGGCGCCTCGCTGCGGATCGTGGTCGGCAGCGGCGGCGGGGCGGAGAGCTCGGCAGCCGTCTTCGCCGAACTGGACCGGAAGTTGGGGAGCGCCGCGGCTGCCGAGCAGGCGGCGTTCGACCGCGCGGCCCGCGGGGTGGACGGCGATCTGGCCGCCCTGGCCTGGGGCCTCGGCGTGCTGACGCTGCTCGCGGCGGCGGGGGTCGTGGTGGGCCTGGGCCGCCGCCTGGCGGAGTACCGGTAAGGGGGAGTTGACGGTGCGCACGGAACGAACGGTTCGTGGAACGACCCTCGCCGCCGCGGCGGGCGGCGTGGCGGTGGCCCTGGCCGCCGCCGGTCTGACGGTGGGCCTGCGGGCCGCCCCGGCCGGGCCGGCAGGCCCGGCAGCAGTGCCCGCCGCCGCGGCGCTCGCCGCGCCGGCGGCTCCGGCTGCTCCGGTGACCGAGGACTGCGCGGAGAAGACGGTGGCGCCCAGCTCCTCGCTGACGGGCCGCAAGGTCCAGGAGATCCGCAACCGCGGCACCCTGGTGGTCGGCGTGGACCAGAACAGCTTCAACTGGGGCTACCGGAACCCACAGACCGGCCGGATCGAGGGCTTCGACATCGACCTGGCCAAGGCCGTCGCCAAGGCGGTGCTGGGCGACCCGGAGAAGATCACCTACCGGACGGTGCAGACCCCGAAGCGGATCGAGGCGATCCGCACCGGCCAGGTGGATCTGATCGTCCGCACCATGACCATCAACTGCGAGCGCTGGAAGGACATCGCCTTCTCCGCGCCCTACTTCGCCAACGGCCAGCGGCTGGTGGTCCCGAAGGCGGTGCAGGCGAGGACGGTGGCCGAGGGCCTGAAGGGCAAGCGCGCCTGCGCGGCCCAGCAGTCCTCCTCCGACACCGAGTTGAAGAAGCCCGAGTACGGCACCGCCTCGGTGACCCTGGTGGAGAACCAGCTGGACTGCCTGGTGCTGATGCAGCTCGGGAAGGTGGACGCCACCCTGACGGACGGTTCGCTGGCCGCCGCCCAGGTGGCCCAGGACCCGACCGCCAGAATGGTCGAGGAGAACCTCGGCTCGACCCGGATGGGGATCGGGCTGAAGCAGGAGGACACCGACCTGGTGGCGCTGGTCAACCAGGTGCTGGTGGACTACCGGGCGAACGGCGGCTGGCAGGCCTCCTACGACCACTGGCTGGCGGCGAGCATGGGGGCCTCCTCGGCTCCCTACCTGCCGTAGCGTCGTCGGCGCCGAGCCCGTGGATCGCGGTGCGTGGTGCATGGTGCGCGGCTCCTGGTGCGTGGTGCTCGGTTCGTGGTTCGAGGTTCGTTCGGTGATGTGGTCTTGGTCGAGAGAGGGATGACGTGGCGTTGGCAGGAGCTGCCGGGCCGGCGATGAGCCGGGAGGAGGTGGACCGCGAGCTGGGCCGGCTGGGTGCCGAGCGCGACGCGGTCGAAGCCGCGCTGCTCTCCCTCCAGGAGCACCAGGGCCGCCGGCTGCTGGAGGGCGCCGTCCTGAGCGGGCGGACCCAGGAGCGCTGGGCAGTGGCCGAGCCCGGACTGGCGCTGCTCTGGGCGCTGTTCGACCGCTACGCCGAGGCGCTGGCCTCGGCCCGGGCGGTCCGGGCCCGGCGCAACCGTCCCGGCGGGGCGGAGCTCGCCGAGCTGACCGAGCTGCTGAGCGGCCCGGCCGTGACCGTCTCCGGCGGCCAACTGCCGGACGCCGCAGGGCCGGTGCCGGTCCGTCTGGTGGAGCAGATCAGCCTGGCCGAGCTGCTGGAGCGGATGAACGCCTGGTACGCCGCGGTCTACGAGGTGGTGGCCCCGGCGGACGCGGTCTGGACGGCGCTGCCCGCCCGGATCGACCTGCTGCTGGCCGAGCTGGGCCGGGTCCGGATGCTCTCCGGCTCGGTCGGGGTGCGCAGCGGGGCGCACCCGCTGGCCGATGACCTGGACGGCCTGGAAGGGGAGTTGACGCAGCTGCGGTCCGAGGTGCGGTCCGATCCGCTGGCGTTCTGGCGGCCGGGCCGGGTGCCCTCGCAGCGCACCGGGACCGTCTCGCCCGGGGCCGCGATGGCGGGGGTGCTGGCGGGGGCCGCGGACACCGAGCGGTTCGACCGGGCCGGCCGGGCGCTGGACGGGCTCAGGCTGGAGCTGGACGGGCTGCTGCGGCTGCGCGACGAGGCCCAGGACCGCCTTCAGCAGGTCGGTGACCTGCTGCGCCGGGCCGACGCCACGCTGGCCGAGGCCCGCCGGGCCCGGGGCGAGGTGCTGGCCAAGATCGCCGCCACCGAGGTGCCCCAGGTCCCGGGACCGGCCTCGGCGCTGCGCGAACGGGTCACGCTCGCGGTCGAGTTGCAGCAGAGCGGCCAGTGGCACCGGCTGGCCCCGCTGCTGGACGCCTTGGAGGACGTGGCGGTCAAGGAGCTGGGCCGGGCCCGGCAGTCGCTCACCGAGGTGGCCCAACCGCTCGCCGTGCGGGCCGAGTTGCGCGGCCGCCTGGAGGCGTACAAGGCGATGGCGGCCCGGCTCGGGCTGGCCGAGGACCCGGTGGTGGTGGAGCGCTTCGAGAAGGCGCGCTGGCTGCTGTGGAGCGCGCCCTGCGACCTGCGAGCGGCGGCGGAGGCCGTGGTCCGCTTCCAGCAGGCGCTGCGGCCGCCCGCACCGGCGCCGGCGCCCGTCGAGCCCGCCGCGGCGGCCGCCGGACAACCGCAGGACCGGATACCGGATGGACAGGGGGATGGCGTCGATGGGTGAGAACTGCGTCCGACCGGACTGCTCCGACGGGACGATCGACCAGGACGGCTACTGCGACAACTGCGGCCTGGCGCCGCTCGGTTCGACCACCACGGCGTCGACCGGCACGGCGTCGTCGGCCACGGGATCCTCGGCCGCCGGGTCCTCGGCCGCCGCGCCGGACGGCGGGCGGGTCGTCCCCGGCCTGCCGGTCACCGGGAGCGCCTGCACCCGTGGCTGCGGCGGGACCATCGACCCGGACGGCTACTGCGACGAGTGCGGTCTGGCCGCCGAGACCGGCCGGGTGAGCGCCGTCCCGTCGGCCCGGACCGGGTCGCACTCCGGCACCACCTCCTCCCGCTCCTCCCGGACCATGTCCGGCCGCTCCCGCTCGCACCGCTCCACCCGGACCGGCAGCGGCCGTTCGGTCTCGGTGCGCAGCGGCACCGGCAGCGGCTCCACCGGGACGGCGCGGCGGGGCAACCTGGGCGCGGGCCTGGTGAACGTCCCCGTGGTCCCCGCGGCCGACCCGGCCTCGGCGGTGCTGACCGATCCTCAGGTGCCGGAGCGCAAGCGCTTCTGCAGCAACTGCGACGCCGAGGTGGGCCGGGAGAAGAACGGCCGCCCCGGACGGGCCGACGGCTTCTGCACCAAGTGCGGCACGCCGTACTCCTTCACGCCCAAGCTCACCCGGGGCGACCTGGTGGGCGGTCAGTACGAGGTGATGGGCTGCCTGGCGCACGGCGGCCTGGGCTGGATCTACCTGGCGGCCGACCGCCGGGTGAACGACCGCTGGGTGGTGCTCAAGGGCCTGCTCGACACCGGGGACCAGGACGCCCTGGCGGTGGCCATCGCCGAGCGCCGCTTCCTGGCCGAGGTGGACCACCCGAACATCGTCCGCATCATCAACTTCGTCGAGCACCCCGACCTGCGGACCGGCTCCACCGACGGCTACATCGTGATGGAGTACGTCGGCGGCCTGTCGCTCAAGGACATCGCCAACGACCGCCGCACCATCGAGGGCCGGCGCGACCCGCTCCCGGTCGAGCAGGCCATCGCGTACGCGCTGGAGGCGCTGCCCGCACTGGGCTACCTGCACGCCCGCGGGCTGGTGTACTGCGACTTCAAGATCGACAACGTGATCCAGAGCGAGGACTCGCTCAAGATCATCGACCTCGGCGCGGTCTGCCGGATCGGCGAGGACGGCCCGATCTACGGCACCCTCGGCTACCAGGCCCCGGAGATCGCCACCGACGGCCCCTCGGTCGCCTCGGACCTGTACACCGTGGCCCGCACCCTGGCGGTGCTGACCTTCGACTTCCAGGGCTACAACACCCGCTTCCGGTACGAGCTGCCCGGCCCCGAGCAGGTCGAGCTGTTCGCCCGGTACGAGTCGTACTACCGGCTGCTGGTCCGGGCCACCGACCCGGACCCGGCCCGCCGCTTCGGCTCCGCCGAGGAGATGGCCGGGCAGCTCACCGGCGTGCTGCGCGAACTGCTCAGCCTCCAGGACGGCCGCCCCCGGCCCGCGCTCTCCACCCTCTTCGGGCCGGAACTGCGGGTGGTGGATCGTGAGCTGACGCCGGCTCCGCCCGCCCCGGCCGCCGCCGCGCTCGCCCTGCCGGTGCCGCTGGTGGACCCGTCCGACCCCTACGCGGGCCTGCTGGCCACCCTCAGCACGAGCGGCCCCACCGAGGCGCTCGCCGCGCTGGCCACCGCTCCGTCCCCCTCGCCGGAGCTGCGGCTGCGCGCCCTGCGCGCCCACCTGGAGCGGCTCGCCGGGGACCCGCGGACCCCCGAGCCCGCCTCGGTCGTCATGGTCCCCGGCGCACCGCCCGTGCAGGTTCCCGCGCCCGGCTCGCGGGAGGCCGCCGCGACGGTCGCCGCCGAGCAGGAACTGCTCGCGCTGGAGCAGGACCACGGGGACGACTGGCGGGTGGTCTGGCACCGGGGCCTGTTCGAGCTGGTGGCCGGCCGGGCCGCGGCGGCCGCCGAGTCCTTCGACGCGGTCTACGACGCCTTCCCGGGCGAGCAGGCCCCCAAGCTGGCCCTCGCGGTCTGCGCCGAGCTGCTCGGCAACGGCGAGGACGCCGCCGAGTTCTACCGCCTGGTCGGCACCACCGACCGTGGCTACGTCAGCGCCGCCTTCGGCCTGGCCCGGGTGCTGCTGGCCGCCGGCGACCGGGAGGGGGCGGTCCGGGCGCTGGAGAGCGTGCCGGAGTCCTCGGCGCACTGGACCTCCGCCCGGGTCGCCACCCTGCGGGCCCGCCTGCGCGGCCGGCCCGCGACCGACCCGCTCGGCCCGGAACTGGCGCGCTGCTCCGAGCAGCTGACGGCGCTTCCGCTGGACGCCCGACACGCCGAGGAGCTCTCGGTGGAACTCCTCGAGGCCGCCCTCGGCTGGGTGCTGGCGGGCTCCCCCTCCGACGCCGCGAACGGGACCGGGAACGGGGCCGTGAACGGCGCCGTGAACGAGCCTGCGAACGGAGCCGGGAAGACCGGCGGAGGTGCCTCCACCGGTACGATCGACGTGCTCGGCCGACCCGCCGTTGAACGGGAACTGCGCTTCGCCCTGGAACACTCCTATCGAGTACTGGCACGGTTGACCGACCGCGCCGAGATCAGGATCGAGATGGTGGAGCGGGCCAACCGTGCCCGCCCCCGGACGTGGGTGTGAACCGATGCCGCAGCAGACCGTGTGCCCGAGCTGTGCCGAGCCGCTGGACCCCGAGGACGACTACTGCGGCGCCTGCGGCGTCGGCGTGACCGACGCCACCGCCCCGGTGCCCGCCGCTTCCGACGGAGCGTCAGCGGCCGTGCCCTGCGTGCACTGCGGCGCGGCGGAGCTGACCGCCGACGGCTACTGCGAGTCCTGCGGCGGCGTGCAGCCCCGCCCGCGCGACCACCAGGAGCGGGAGGTGGAGGGCGTCGCCGGGGTGACCGACCGGGGGCTGCGGCACCACCGCAACGAGGACGCCTTCACGGTGGCCGCCACCCGGCTGCCCAGCGGCGAGCCGGTCGCGCTCGCGGTGGTCTGCGACGGGGTTTCCTCCTCGGCCCGGCCCGACGAGGCCTCGGAGACCGCCGTCCGGGCCGCCTCGGCGCACCTGCTCGCGGCGCTGGAACGCGGTCAGCGTCCGGACCAGGCCATGCGGGAGGCGATCGGCGAGGCCGCGAAGGCGGTCAGCGAGCTGGCCAAGGACGGCGTCCGCACCCCCGGCGGCAGCCTCAACGCCCCGGCCTGCACCTACGTCAGCGCGGTCTCGGCCGCCGGGCTGGTCACCATCGGCTGGGTGGGCGACACCCGGGCGTACTGGATCCCGGACGACCGCGAGTCGGCCGTCCCGTACCGGCTGACCGAGGACGACTCCTGGGCGGCGCGGGTGGTGGCGATCGGCCTGATGGACGAGGCCGAGGCGTACGCCGACCCGCGCGCCCACGCGATCACCGGCTGGCTCGGCGCCGACGCGGAGGACCTGGAACCGCACACCGTGAGCTTCACCCCGCACGTCCCCGGCGTGCTGCTGGTCTGCACCGACGGCCTGTGGAACTACGCCGAGGCCGCCGCCGACCTGGCCGAGCGGGTCCGCCCGGACGCCCGAACCGAGCCGCTCGCCGCGGCCCGGAACCTGGTGGAGTTCGCGGTGGCCGCCGGCGGGCACGACAACATCACCGTCGCGGTGCTGCCGATCAGCCCGCCGCCGGAGTCCTCGCTCCAGACCGTGCCCCTCCAGGCCGGCGCCGCGACCGGTGCCGCACCGCTCCACTCCGACCCGACCATCCAGCTCCAACGGCCCGCCGACCAGACCCTCCAGCTCCAGCTCCAACCGGCCGACCGGGCCTGACGACCGGTCACCCCGGGACCGGCGACCCCGGCCCGCGGCCGTCGGCCCCGGCCACCCGCTCCCCCGCGCCCGTGCCCGTGCCCGTGCCCCACCACCGACCCAGCGAACCCGCGATCACCCGATCCGCACGACAGGAGCAACGATGGCCGTTCTGTCCCGGTCCGAGCCGAGTTTCAGCGTCGACGTCTTCCAGAACGAGTACCTCGCCGAGGGCGCCCGCGAGGTGAACGCGATCGTCACCGTGACCGCGACCGGCGGTGGCACCACCGGAGGGCGGCCGGTCTCCCGGGACGCCGCGGAGGGCGCGGGCGGCGCGGGTGGTTCCGGCGGCGCGGGCGGCGCCCAGGCCGCCGTCGTGATCATGGTGGACTGCTCGGGGTCGATGGACTACCCGGCCGAGAAGCTGCGCAACGCCCGCGCCGCCACCGCCGTCGCGGTGGACACCATCCGGGACGGCGTCGCCTTCGCCGTGGTGGCGGGCACCCACGAGGCCACCGAGGTCTACCCGGGCGGCGGAAAGCTCGCGGTGGCGGGCGAGGCCACCAGGGCCCAGGCCAAGGAGGCCCTGCGCAAGCTCTCCGCCGGCGGCGGCACCGCGATCGGCACCTGGCTGCTGAAGGCCCGTCAGCTCTTCGCCAGCCGCCCCGAGTCCACCATCCGGCACGGCATCCTGCTCACCGACGGGCGCAACGAGCACGAGAAGCCGGGCGGCCTGGAGGCCGCCCTGGAGTCGGCCGCCGGGTACTTCACCGTGGACTGCCGCGGCGTCGGCACCGACTGGCAGGTGGCCGAGCTGCGCAAGATCGCCTCCGCCCTGCTCGGCACCGTGGACATCGTCGCCGAACCCTCCGGCCTGGCCGAGGACTTCCGGCAGATGATGGAGGCCGCGATGGGCAAGCAGGTCGCCGACGTGTCCCTCCGGGTCTGGACGCCGGCCAACGCCGTGGTCCGCTACGTCAAGCAGGTCTCCCCCTCGCTGGAGGACCTGACGGACCACCGGTCCGAGGCCGGACCGCGCGCCGGGGACTACCCGACCGGCTCCTGGGGCGACGAGAGCCGCGACTACCACGTCTGCGTGGAGGTCCCCTCCGCCGAGGTCGGCAACGAGATGCTGGCCGCCCGGATAAGCCTGGTGCTGCCCCGACCGGACGGCAGCACCGAGGTGCTCTCCCAGGGTCTGGTGCGCGCGGTCTGGACCGACGACCTCGCCTCCACCACCCGGATCAGCCCGCAGGTCGCGCACTACACCGGCCAGGCCGAGCTGGCCTCCTCCATCCAGGAGGGCCTGGAGGCGCACCGGGCCGGTGACCTGGACCGGGCCACCGCCAAGCTGGGAGCGGCGGTGCGGATCGCCCACCGGACGGGGAACGACTCCACCTACAAGCTCCTGCAGAAGGTGGTGGACGTGGTGGACCCGAAGGAAGGTACCGTTCGGTTCCGTAAGAACGTGAGCGAAGCCGACTCGATGACGCTGGAGACCCGGTCCACCAAGACCGTCCGGGTGAAGAAGTGACGGTCCGGTGAGACCGGGCCGCTCGTGCTGGACTCTGCTGGAACGTGACGTCGCTGGAATGTGGGGGACCTGATGCCGATCTGCCCTAGGGGCCACGAGTCGCAGGCCGAGGACTGGTGCGACTTCTGCGGCTTCCCGATGACGCCTCCGCCCGGGCTGGCCGTGCCGGGCTCGGCCGCACCGTTCGGCAGCGGGCACACTCCCGCGCCGGGCACGGGGGCGCCGCCGACCGCCGCACCGCACCTGCCTCCGGTGTCGCCGGTCGCACCGGTGTCCCCGGTGGCGCCCGCACCAGCCGTCGCTCCCCCCGCGCACTTCGGGCGCCCGGATGACCCCTACGGCGCGGGCGCACCGCGGCACACCCAGCCCGGCCGGCCCGACCCGTACGCGGCCCACCCGGCGCAGCCCCAGGGCCACCAGGCCCCGGGACACCCGGCGCCGCACCAGCACCAGGCACACCAGCACCACGGGCAGCAGCACCAGGCGCACCAGGCCGCCGCGTACCAGCCGCAGCAGTCACAGCAGCCGCACTCCGCGCCCTACCAGCCGCACCCTCAGCAGTCCGACCCGTACGCCCAACCCCCGGGCGGAGCTGGACAGTTCGCCCCTCCGGCCGGCCCCGGCGCGCACGCCCCGCACCCGGCCCACCCCGGGCAGGCCGGGCACCCCGGGCAGGCACCCGAGCTCACCACCGACCTGGTCACCTGCCCGATCTGCCGGACCCCGCAGACCGGCCGGTACTGCGAGGAGTGCGGCTTCGACTACGCCCTCTCCAACCCCGAGGCCCAGCACCCCGGCGCCGGCCGTCACCCCGGCTTCCCGCCGCCCGCGCCGGCCCCCGCCCCGGGGCCGTACCAGCCACCCGTGCCGGCGCCGGCCCCGGCGCCCGACCCCTACCTGCCCCCGGTGCCGCCGCCCGCGCCGAGCCCGGAGCCCTCGCCGTTCCCACCGGTCGGCGCCCAGGGCGCCCCGGCCGCACCCCCCGTACCCGGGGTGTCCGGCGTGCCCGGCGCCCCTGCGGCGCCGGGGCCGTTCGGTGCGGGCGATCCGTTCCGCAAGCACGAGCGGTTCGCGGAGCCGACCGGCGCCGAGGCCCTGCAGACCTTCGACTCGGGCCCGACCTACGCCCAGCCCGGCACCGCCCCCGGTGACGAGTTCGGCACCTCGTTCCACCTCCAGCCGCCGGCCGCGCAGCAGCCCCCGGCCGCTCCCGTCCGGTCCACCTGGATCGCGGTGGTCAGCGCGGACCGCGACTACTTCACCGACATGATGGCCCGCAGCGGCCCGGAGGCGGCCGGGCTGTTCTTCCCGCCGTACTGCCCGGAGCGGCGGATACCGCTCACCGGCCGGGGACAGCTGCGGATCGGCCGCCGCAGCCAGCACCGGGGCACCGTCCCGGAGATCGACCTCTCCGTCCCGCCGGAGGACCCGGGCGCCTCGCACCAGCACGCCCTGCTGGCCGAACAGGCCGACGGAAGCTGGGTCCTGGTGGACCAGGACTCGACCAACGGCACCACGGTCAACGGCGGCGCCGAGCCCGTGCCCCCGCACACCGCCATCCCACTCAACGACGGCGACCGCGTCCACATCGGCGCCTGGACCACGATCACCCTGCACCGCTCCTGACGGCCCGTACGCCAGGACCCGCACCACCCCGGCCCGCACCACCCCGCCGCCCCGGCGGCCGCACACCCGACGTACCACGGTCCTAGGCCGATGGACCTGGTGTACGGCCGCCGGGGCGGTCTGCGACCATGGTCAAGTGACTGACGAGGTGACCTTCTTCGACCAGGTCGGCGGCGAGCCGACGTTCCAACGCCTGGTGCACGTCTTCTACCAGGGCGTCGCCGAGGACGAGTTGCTTCGCCCGATGTATCCGGAGGAGGACCTCGGCCCGGCCGAGGAGCGCTTCGCGCTGTTCCTGATGCAGTACTGGGGCGGCCCCCGCACCTACAGCGAGGAGCGCGGCCACCCGCGGCTGCGGATGCGGCACGTCCCGTTCAAGGTGGACCGTGCCGCCCACGACGCCTGGCTGCGCCACATGCGCACCGCGGTCGACTCCCTGGAGCTCCCGGCCGACGCCGAGCGCCAGCTCTGGGACTACCTGACCTACGCCGCCGCCTCGATGATCAACACCCCGGGCTGACGCCGACGGGGTCGGGTCCGATCGGGTCCGCTCCGGTCAGGCCGGATCGCCCTGGCCCGGTCGGGTCCGCTCCGATCGCGCCGACCCGGCCCGACCGACCCGGCCCGCCCCGACCGGCGCGGGCCGGTCAGCGCAGCGGACTGAGGCCCAGACCCGCGCCCGGAGCGGCGGCCGCCCGCAGCGCGACGGAGCCGGCCGGAGTGCCCAGGCGCAGCCAGGCCCCGGAACGGTGGGCGGTGACCGGCCCGCCGGGGGCGAGGAAGCCGATCACCTGGGCGGCGTGCGCCGCACGCAGCGGGAGCCCGGGAGCCGCGGTCAGCGGGCGGGACCAGATCTCGTCGGCCAGGCCCTCCAGCACCGACCGGCTGCGGTGGTGCTCCGGCACCTCCGCACTGCGCTGCTTGAACTCCTCGATGGCGGCGGCCAGTTCGGGCGCCACCTCGGCGGCGGCGGTCTCGGCGATCCGCTCCCAGCCGGTCCGCGGCGGGAGCAGCCCGGCCCAGGCCGGGCCGGTCACGGCGGCGGGCAGGCGCAGCTCGTCGGCCGCCTCGTCCAGTCCGTCGAGCAACTGACCGGCGGAGACGGTGAGGTCGAACTCCGGGGCGTCCGCGCCGAGCCGGACGCTGCGCACCGCGAGCACCCCGGTACCGCCCAGCGGAAGCCGGCCGAAGACCGCGAGCACCACACCGCCCGCACCACCGCCCTCGGCGCCACCACCCGCCGGACCACCACCTGCCGCGCCGCCACCCGCCCGCACCGCCTGCAGCCGAACGGCCGCAGCGCGGTCGAAGCGCAGCAGCCTGCTCAGGAAGGCGGCCAGACCGGCGGCCTCGCCCTGGTCGGCGAGCGGGAGCGGGGCAGGGGTGGTCAACGGATCAGCTCACTCATGGGGGCGGCTCCGCGCGGGGCTGCGACGCGTACGAGGCGGCGACGCGCGGGAGACGGCGACGGGAGGGCCCGCCGGACGGGTCCCGGGGCGGGCGGTGACGGAGGGGCGGGCGGTGACGGACCGTCAGGCGGGCCGGATTCGGGCCCGGACCGCGACGGGCGCGCGGGCTCAGGCCGCGGCGGCCGCCACACCGGGCGACCGGTCCCCGGCCTCGTCGGCGTCCTCGGTGAAGCGGCTCAGGAACTCGCGCTCGACCGGGCTGATCCGGCGCGGGCGGCCCTCGGCCAGGTCGTAGGGGACCACCACGGTGGAGGCGCGGACGTAGACCGTCTCGGTGCCGTCGGCGGCGGTGTCCTTGATCTCGTAGGCCACGGTGAGCGAGGCCCCGCCGATCTTGGTCACCCAGGTCTCCACGGTGACCGGCTCGGGCCGGTGCACCAGCGGGCGCTTGTAGTCGATCTCGTGACGGGCCACCACCGAGCCGCCCGCGAACTCCCCGGCGCCGGCGGCGGCGGCCTGGGTGAACATGAAGTCGATCCGGGCCTCCTCCAGGTAGCGCAGGAAGACCACGTTGTTCACGTGTCCGAAGGCGTCCATGTCGGACCACCGCAGGGGGCAGGCGTAGATGTGGCGTGCCACGGTCGATCTCTCCTCAGGTTTCCGGTCGCCCGTCGGCCGACGTGACCCGTCGGCAGCTTACGGGCGGCGGTCCGGCAGCCCGCCCGCGGGGCGGGCTGCCGGACGGGGCGCACCGACCCGTCAGTCGCGGGTCAGCTTCTTGTAGGTGGCCCGGTGCGGGCGGGCGGCGTCGGCGCCGAGCCGCTCGATCTTGTTCTTCTCGTACGACTCGAAGTTGCCCTCGAACCAGAACCACTTGCTGTCGCCCTCGTAGGCGAGGATGTGGGTGGCCACTCGGTCCAGGAACCAGCGGTCGTGGGAGATGACCACGGCGCAGCCGGGGAACTCCAGCAGCGCGTTCTCCAGCGAGGAGAGGGTCTCGACGTCGAGGTCGTTGGTGGGCTCGTCGAGGAGCAGCAGGTTGCCGCCCTGCTTGAGGGTCAGCGCCAGGTTGAGGCGGTTGCGCTCACCACCGGAGAGGACCCCGGCCGGCTTCTGCTGGTCCGGGCCCTTGAAGCCGAACGCCGAGACGTAGGCGCGGGACGGCATCTCGACCTGGCCGACGTTGATCCAGTCCAGACCGTCGGAGACGACCTCCCAGAGGGTCTTCTTCGGGTCGATGTTGGCCCGCGACTGGTCGACGTAGCTGATCTTGACGGTCTCGCCGACCTTGACCGAACCGGAGTCCGGGGTCTCCAGGTCCTGGAGCATCTTGAACAGCGTGGTCTTGCCGGCGCCGTTCGGGCCGATGATGCCGACGATGCCGTTGCGCGGCAGGGTGAAGCTGAGGTCGTCGATCAGGACCTTCTCGCCGAAGGACTTGTTGAGGTGGTCCACCTCGATCACGACGCTGCCCAGGCGCGGGCCCGGCGGGATCTGGATCTCCTCGAAGTCCAGCTTCCGCATCTTGTCGGCCTCGGCCGCCATCTCCTCGTAACGGGCGAGGCGGGCCTTGGACTTGGCCTGGCGGCCCTTGGCGTTGGAGCGGACCCACTCCAACTCCTCCTTGAGCCGCTTGGCGCGCTTGGCGTCCTTCTGGCCCTCGACCTTGAGACGGGACTGCTTGGTCTCGAGGTAGGTGGAGTAGTTGCCCTCGTACGGGTACGCGCGGCCGCGGTCGAGCTCGAGGATCCACTCGGCGACGTTGTCCAGGAAGTACCGGTCGTGGGTGACGGCGACGACGGTGCCGGCGTACTTCTCCAGGTGCTGCTCCAGCCAGTTCACCGACTCGGCGTCCAGGTGGTTGGTGGGCTCGTCGAGGAGCAGCAGGTCGGGCGCCTCGAGCAGCAGCTTGCAGAGCGCGACGCGGCGGCGCTCACCACCGGAGAGCTTGGTGACCGGCCAGTCGCCGGGCGGGCAGCCCAGCGCGTCCATGGCCTGCTCCAGCTGGGCGTCGAGGTCCCAGGCGTTGGCGTGGTCCAGGTCCTCCTGGAGGGTGCCCATCTCCGCGAGCAGCTCGTCGGAGTAGTCGGTCGCCATCAGCTCGGCGATCTCGTTGAAGCGGTCGAGCTTGCCCTTGATCTCCTTGACGCCGTCCTGGACGTTCTCCAGGACCGTCTTGGTCTCGTCGAGCGGGGGCTCCTGCAGGAGCATGCCGACGGTGAAGCCCGGCGACAGGAAGGCGTCACCGTTGGAGGGCTGGTCCAGCCCGGCCATCATCTTCAGCACCGTGGACTTACCGGCGCCGTTGGGGCCCACGACGCCGATCTTCGCCCCGGGGAGGAAGCTCAGCGTCACGTCGTCAAGGATGACCTTGTCGCCATGGGCCTTGCGCACCTTGCGCATGGTGTAGATGTATTCCGCCACGTGAGATCGCTCCGGCGTCGTCGTGTGAGATGGGGACCGCCCCGCAACTACGGGGAGCCGAACATTCGGCTTGCAGCGTTCCATTCTGCCGCAACGCGGCACCCGCCCCGAACCGCCCTTCCCCGGACCGGCCCGAGTTGCCGCGGCGGGCCCGGCCGGGACGGCACCGGCCCCGTCCCCTCGACTGCGGAGGGAACGGGGCCGGTGCGGGGGCTCAGCCCTCGGCGGGCTGAGTCACCGTCAGGCTCAGGCGCGGCTGTGGCGGCCGCGACGGCGCAGGGTGTAGACCGCGGCGCCACCGGCGATCACCAGCGCACCGGCGATGCCCGCGAGCAGCGGGGTCTGGCCGCCGCCACCGGTGTTGGCCAGGACCGGACCGCTCGGGCTGGCCGACGGGGTCGGGGTGGCGCTCTTGCTGCCGGAGACCGACGGCTTCGGGCTCGGGGTCACGGCGGTGTCCGTCTTGCAGTTCAGGACGCCCTTGAACTCCTCGAACTTGCCGCCGCCCAGCGGGACCTTGATGTTGTACGCGGTGTCCTCGGCGACCTTGACCGGGACGCTCTTGCTGGCGCCCGGCGGGACGGTCACGGTCTGGCCGGCCAGCGTGAAGGTGTAGTCCTGGTCACCGTTGTTGGCGACGGTGACCACGACCGCGCCCTGGATGCAGTCGATCTTGGCGGAGGGGGCCGGGATCGGGCCGGTGGGGGCCCAGTTGACCGTGACGGAGGCGGCGGCGTTGACCGGCTGCGAGCCCGCCAGGATCAGGGTCTGGCTGTGCTTGTTCTCCTTGCCGACGCCGACGAAGGCCCGGCCGACGGAGACCTCGGCGGCGGTGGTGGTCGCCTTGATGGCGGCGCTGCCCGCGGCGGCACCGGCGGCGCCGGCCTTGGCGAAGACCTGGTCGCCGTTCTTGGCGCTGGTCACCGGCTTGCCGCTCTTGTCGGTGAGGGTCAGGCCGGCCTTGGTGCCCGCCTCGTCCAGGGCCAGCGAGACCGCGGTGCCGTTGGTGGTGACGGTGATCGGGCCGAGCAGGTCACCGCTCTTGCCCGACACCGAGGCCGGGTTGAGGGTGAGGGTCGGCTTCGGCTCCTCGAGCTTGACCGCCTTCTGGCTCAGGTAGTCGGCGAGCTTGACGGCCTTCTCGTTGTTGATCGGGGTCGCGTTGACCCCGTCGGAGAGGCGCCAGATCGCGGCCTGGGTGGCGACGGCCGCGTCGTCCTCGGTCAGGCCCTCGATGCCGCTGGAGGTGGAGAGCGCGGCCGGCTTCACCAGCGGGTAGGAGTTCTTGAGGATCCAGAGGATCTTCCCGGCCTCGGTCGGCTTGTCCGCCAGCGAGGTGGCGGACCAGCCGGTCTCGCTGTAGTCGGCGCTCTCCTGGGTCGGGTTCAGGAGGTCGATGCAGTACGTGTCGAGGGTCTTCTCGTCCTCGGTCATGAGCTGCAGGATGCCGCCCTGGACCTTGTGCTCCTCGCCGTTGCGGTCGTACTTGATGCTGCCGCTGTGCCGGACGCCCGGCAGCAGCTTGGCCTTGGTACCGGTCGAGCTCGGCGTGTCGGCCGCCGACGCGGCCGTGGCCATCGCTCCGCCGACGAGCATGCTCGTCGCGAGCATGACAGAGCCTATGCGGGAGAACGCCCGCCCCTGCTTGTGGAACATCTCGACCCCTCCGGGCTGGGCGTTGCCGATGGCAGCCCGCCTTGCAAAGCGACGCACCCTGTGACACCGCCGCACCTGTGTTGAACCAGACGCATCCTATTGACCGACGGGCGCCAGCAAACCTCCGTGCCGAACCAGGACGGTTCCGTATCTATATTGTTATCAAGCAGCTGATCACAACGGTGTACTGACGATCCGCCAGATTCTCACGATCAATCAGGACGGTTTCCGCTTCGGCACTCCCGCGGCCGGGAAGTGTCCGGAGTCGGTCGGAGCCCGGCTCATCCGGCGACTACTCGATCACCTCCCGCATTTCCGTCACCCGCCTGCTCCAACTCCCGCACACCATCGGCCCCTCCCTCCCCATCCGTCCCACCCGCACCAACCGCCACCGGGACCCGCACCGACTCCGCCACGGCCGCCCGCCTGGAGTCCAGCGCCGCGACGATCCACCCCGGCACCGCCTGCTCGGCCGGGGCCGGCTCGCGCCCACCCGGCGGCGACGGCGGCGGCCCGGCCGCCGGATCGTCCCGACCCGAACGGCCGCCCACCAACTCGGGTTTGGCCTGCACCGCCCAGCGGAACGCGGTGGTACCGCGCCCGAGGTCGTGACCCACCACCCGGGCGTCGATCTCGACCACGCAGTGCCGCTTCTCCGGCTCGCCCCACTCCCTGACCCTCAACCGGCCGCTCACGACCACCGGATCGCCCTTGCTCAGCGAACTCACCACATTGGCAGCCAGCCAGCGCCAGGCCTTCACCGTGACCCAGCTGGTGTCCCCCTCCACCCAGTCGCCCTTCTCCCGGTCGTAGCGGCGCTCGGTGGCCGCCATCCGGAAGTTGGCCACCGGAACCCCGGCGGCGGTCTGCGAGTAGTTCACCACCGTCGCGACATTGCCGATCATGGTCACCATCGACTCGTTCACCGGAACACCCTCCGTCCGTCGGGAATCACCCTGCGGAATCGTCCGCAGAACCGAGGGTTCCCCCTCCGCGGAAATGCACGGAGAAGTTCCGAAATCCTGTGGACAACCCGGGCATGGGGATAACCGATGTCACTCTCCGGAGTGAATCAATCGCATTTCCGACTGACCTGACGCCAGTTTTTCGGGGCCATGACAACATCTTCGCCCCGACGCCTCCGGCCGCCCGCCCGCCGACCCTCCCCGGCCCCGCCGCCGGTCGGTGCGCCGCCCCGGCATCCCCGCACGTCACCCGGTGCCCACAAGGCCGAAAACCTCCCCCACCCGGCCACCGGGCACGGGCATTCTCCGCACCGAATCCATAACAGGTGGGGAGACAGCCCCGTAACGACTGCACAACGTCCGCCGCCAGAAGCCGTCAGAGCGCTGCGCACCCGGCCGCCACCTGCGATTATCGGACCGCTCAACCGGCTCGACACACCCGGCACGGTGCTTGAAGACCCGGACGAGTATCTGGGCTCCCTTATCCTGTCCCGGACCTCGCACGCCGACCGAAGCCCTCCCCGGGCGGATGTCGCCGCGCCCCCATAGCTCAGCGGATAGAGCACCCGCCTTCTAAGCGGTAGGTCGCAGGTTCGAATCCTGCTGGGGGCACCACCGCGCCGCGGCGGGCCCGCTCCGGCCACCGCCGCCGACCCCCTCAGAGGGTCTCCAGGTACCCCTCCAGCAGCGCCGCCTGACGCTCCGCCGGGAACTCCTCCGGCGACAGCAGGGCCTGCACCACCAGCCCCAGCGCGAAGGCCTGCACGCCCGCCGCGACCTCCGTCGCCGACCGCTCCGCCGACACCTCCCCGGCCCGCTGCGCCGCCTCGACCAGTGCCGCGTTCCGCTCCCTGGCCCTGCGGTAGCGCTCCGCGTGCTGGGCCGTCAGCTCCGGATCGGCCAGGGCCGTGTCCCAGGAACTCACCCAGATCCGGTTCCCCGCGACGGACTCGGGCGTGGTCGGCAGGATGCCGAGCAGCACCTCCCGCAGCCGCTCCAACCCGTCCGCGCCCGGGGCGGCCGCCCCGCGCCCGGCGTCCGCGCCCGCCGTCCCGGCCGGCTCCGCCGTCCCGGCCCGCTCCGCGGCGGGCAGCCGGCCCTGGGCGTCCTGGTCCAGCAGCTCCAGCGCGTACGAGAGCAGCGCCCGCTTGTTCGGGAAGTAGTGCGTGAGCAGACCGGTGCTGGCCCCGAGCTCGGCCGCCACCGCGCGGAGCGTCAGACCGCCGAAGCCGCGCTCGGCGAGCACGCGCCAGACGGCGGCGGATACGTCGTTGCGACGGGCGGCATGGTCTCCACGGGCGGGCGGCATGGCGCTAGGGTACCTACCAAACGTTTGTTATGTACGTACGACCATCCGCCCACAGGAGGCCCCGTGTTCGCCGTACCCCTCGCCGAGGGCGCCGAGCTCCGCCCGCTGGAGCCCTGGCAGGCCGAGGAGTTCCTCGCCCACATGGACCGGGCCCGGGACAACGTCAACCCGTACGTCCCCTGGGCCACCCGCTCCACCGACCTGGAGTCGGCCACCGCCACGCTCCAGGGCTTCGCCGACCGGAAGGCCGCCGACGCCCGCCAGCTGTTCGGCATCTGGCTGGACGGCACGCTGGTCGGCGGCGTGATGTTCGTGGCTTTCGACGCCGAGCAGGGCAACTGCGAGATCGGCGCCTGGACCGAGCCGGCCGGCCAGGGCCGCGGCCTGATCAGCGCCGCCACCGCCCGCCTGCTGGACTACGCCTTCACCGAGCGCGGCCTCTACCGGGCCGAGTGGCACAACAGCTCGGTCAACCCGCGCAGCCGCGCGGTGGCCCAGGGCCTCGGCTTCCAACTGGAGGGCGTGCTGCGCAAGTCCGCGCTGTACCGCGGCGAGCGGCTGGACTACGAGGTCTGGGCGATCCTGGCCCCGGAGTGGGCCGAGAAGCGGGGAGGCTCCGACCGTGCCTGACAGCTCGTGGGCGCTCGACAGCGCGTGGGCGCCGGCCGGCTCCCGGTCGCCCGACAGCTCGTGGACCACATGGCGCCCCGCCCCGGAGAGCGGCACCCGGGCGGCCCGGAAAACCGGGTGACAGGCCGGGCCGGACGGCCGAGGATCGGAGGTCGTCCGGCCCGGCCCACCCAGGCCCGGCCCACCCAGACCGGGCCCGCCCAGGCCCAGCCCTCGACCGGTCGGAGTCCCGATGGCCCAGCACCGCACCGTCCCCGCCCTCTTCCCGCCGCCCGGTTACGCGCACACCGCCGTGGTCGAGGCCGGCGAGCGGCTGGTCTTCCTGGCCGGAGGCGTCCCGCTGGACGCCTCCGGCGAGCTGGTCGGCCCGGGCGATCCGGTGGCCCAGGCGCACCAGGTGCTCGCCAACCTGGAGACGGCGCTGGTCTCGGTCGGCAGCTCGCTCGACCGGGTGGTGGCCTCCACCGTCTACGTGGTGGCGGACCGGCCGGGCCCGCTCTCCACGGTCTGGGACGTGGTCGACGCCTCGGCGCTGCACGACGGCCCGCACACCTCGACCCTGCTCGGGGTCACCACCCTCGGCTACACCGGCCAGTTGGTGGAGATCACAGTCACCGCCGTGGTGCCGGAGCCGTCCGCCGTGGAAGGCTGAGCCGACCCACCCCCAGGAGGCGGCCTTGACCGAGCAGTTCGAGAGCGACCGGTCCGGGATCGAGCACGTCGACACCGGTGTCCCCGGCCTGCGGGCCACGGTGGACGGCGCGGTCGCGACCCTCGTCCTGGACCGCCCCGAGCGGCGCAACGCCGTGACGCTCGCGATGTGGCGCGCGCTCCCCGGCGTGCTCGACCGGCTGGCCGCCGCCCCCGGGGTGCGCGCGCTGCTGCTGACCGGCGCGGGCGGCACCTTCAGCGCCGGCGCCGACATCGCCGAGCTCTCCGAGGTGTACGCGGACCCGGACCGGGCCGAGGCCTACCACGCGCAGAACGTCGCGGCCGAGCAGGCGCTGGCCGCCTTCCCGCACCCGACCGTCGCCGTGGTGCACGGCCACTGCGTGGGCGGCGGCTGCCAGTTGGCAGTCGCCTGCGACCTGCGCTTCGTCGCCCACGACGCCCGCCTCGGCATCACCCCGGCCAAGCTGGGCGTGGTCTACCCGGCGGTGCCGACCACCCGGCTGGCCCGGCTGGTCGGCCCGGCCCGGGCCAAGTACCTGCTGTTCTCCGGCGAGTTGGTGGACGCCCGGCGGGCCGAGCTGTTCGGACTGGCCGACGAGGTGCACCCGGCGGCCGAACTGGACGCCCGGGCACACGAGTTCGCCGCACTGCTGGCCACCCGCTCCCCGCAGACCCTCGGCGCGGCCAAGGCCGCGCTGGAGGCCGGGCCCGGGGTCGAGGACGCCCGCGCCGCCCTCGCCCCCTGGGAGCGGAAGTCCCGCCGGTCCCCCGACGTCCGCGAGGGCCTGGCCGCCTTCCTGGAGCGCAGACCCCCGCGGTTCTGACAGCACGTCACCACAAGGGCGCCACCGCCCCGGCACCACCGCGCTAACGGATCGGCATCCCCGAGATGGCCCGGGCGATCACCAGCCGCTGGATCTCGCTGGTGCCCTCGAAGATCGTGTAGATCGCGCTGTCCCGGTGCATCCGCTCCACCGGGTACTCCCGGGTGTAGCCGTTCCCGCCGAGCAGCTGCATCGCCTGCGAGGTCACGTACTTGGCGGTCTCGCCCGCGTAGAGCTTGGACATCGAGCCCTCCGCCGAGGTGAACGGCTGGTTGGTGGCCGCCATCCAGGAGGCCCGCCAGACCAGCAGCCGGGCCGCGTCGATCCGGGTCTTCATGTCGGCCAGCTGGAAGGCCACGCCCTGGTTGTCGATGATCGGCCGGCCGAACTGCACCCGGGTCCTGGCGTAGTCCAGCGCCACCTCGTAGGCGGCCCGGGCGATGCCGATGGCCTGCGCTCCGACGGCCGGGCGGGAGGCCTCGAAGGTGGCCATCGCCGCGTTCTTGCCGCCCTTGCGGGCGCCCTCGCGGGCCCGGGCCAGGCGCTCGTCGAGCTTCTCCTTGCCGCCGAGCAGGCAGCTGCCGGGCACCCGGACGCCGTCCAGCACCACCTCGGCGGTGTGCGAGGCGCGGATGCCGTGCTTCTTGAACTTCTGACCCTGGCTCAGGCCCGGGGTGCCGGGCGGCACCACGAAGGAGGCCTGGCCGCGGGCCCCGAGCTCCGGGTCCACGGTGGCGACGACCACGTGGACGTGGGCGATGCCGCCGTTGGTGGCCCAGGTCTTGGTGCCGTTGATCACCCACTCGTCCTTGGCCTCGTCGTAGACGGCGCGGGTGCGCAGCGCGGAGACGTCGGAGCCGGCGTCCGGCTCGGAGGAGCAGAAGGCGGCCAGCTTGACGTCCTCGGGGGTGCCGAACATCTGCGGCGCCCAGGTGCCGATCTGCTCGTCGGTGCCGTTGGCCAGCACCGCGACGGCGGCCAGGGTGGTGCCGGTGATGGCCAGGCCGAGTCCGGCGTCGCCCCAGAACAGCTCCTCCATGGCGATCGGGATGCCGACGCCGGAGGGGTCGAAGAACTGCTGGGCGTAGAAGTCCAGCGAGTAGATGCCGAGCTTGGCCGCCTCCTGGATGACCGGCCAGGGGGTCTCCTCGCGCTCGTCCCACTCGGCCGCGGCCGGGCGCATCACGTCGGCGGCGAAGCCGTGCAGCCAGTCGCGGACGGCGAGCTGGTCCGGGCCGGGGTCGAGGGAGAAGGTGCTCATGCGGGGTGCCTCCGGTCGCGGTGTCGTCCCATGCCGTGGGGTGTTACCCCCGGTAACATGCTCGGAGTCTGCTACTGATTGGTAGGCCTGTCAACGTCCACATCCACCCCCACGCCCAGGGAGCAGCACATGCCGGACGAGCCCCGCCGCGAGCAGTTGCTGAACGCCGCCGACCGGGTCGTGCAGCGGGACGGCCCGGGCGCCAGTATGAACGCCATCGCGGCCGAGGCCGGGATCACCAAACCGATCCTCTACCGCCACTTCGGCGACCGGAACGGCCTGATCAGCGCCCTGACGGAGCGTCACACCAGCGGCCTGCTGGCCGCCGTCCGGGCCGCACTGAACGAGCCGCTGGAGCGCCGCGACCGGGTGGAGCACGTGCTGGACGTCTACCTGGCCGGGATCGAGTCCCGCCCGCAGGTCTACCGGCTGATCACCCAGGGCGGCGACCAGGGCCGGGCCGCCGGGCAGGCGCTGGCGCCCGCGCTCCAGCAGATCGCCGACGAGATCACCAAGGCCGTGCAGGCCCAGGTCGACCTCGGGGCGGACGGACCGCTGCTCTCCGAGACCTGGGGCCGGGCGATCACCGGCATGGTGCTGGCCGCCGGGGACTGGTGGCTGGACCAGCGGCCCTGCCCCCGAGCCCGGATGGTGCAGGCACTGGCCGACCTGCTCTGGGGCCGCCTCGCGGCGGCCGCCGCGCTCCCCGGGGCGCTCGGCTGACGCCACGTAACATGAGCCTGCCTCACCTCTTGTGCGCACCAGGGGCCTGGGGCAGGATCGGCGCACCCAGACTGGCCCCAGGCCCTAGCCGTGAGGTGTCCCGTGCGCGCTCGACGTACCGCCGCCGCTCTCTCCCTGGCCGCCGCCACCGCCCTCACCGGCCTGGCCGCGCCCGCCACTGCCTCGGCCCACCAGCAGCAACCGCTCTTCCCCTCCGGCACCTCGACCACCGCCGACGGCCGCACCCACCTCACCGACGCCCACGGCCGGGTGGTCCAGCTGCGCGGCTTCAACGTGGACAAGTACGCCGAGGTGACGGAGGCCGATCTACGGGCGGCGGCCGCCCAGGGCTTCACCCTGGTCCGGGTGGCGATCTCCTGGAACCGCCTCGAACCCACCCGCGGCCGGCTCGATCCCGCCGAACTGGCCCGCCTGCACCGGGTGCTCGACTGGGCCGAGAAGTACCGGCTGCTGGCCCTGGTCGACTTCCACCAGGACGTCTACGGGCCGAAGTTCGGCGGCGGCGACCGCGGCATCCCGCTCTGGGCCACCCGGGACGACGGCCTGCCGTTCGAGGCCGACCCGGACGACTGGTTCGCCGGGTACTACCAGCCCGCCGTGCAGGCCGCCTTCACCCACCTCTACGACGACGCCGACCTGCGCCGCTGGCAGGCCGACTTCTACACCCGGCTGGCCCGCGAACTCCGCGGCCACGGTTCGCTGCTGGGGTACGACCTGTTCAACGAGCCGTCCGGCCCGATCCCCGGCGACCCGACCGACCCGGCCGTGCTGGTCGCCGCCTCCGCCGCCCTGGAACGCGACCGGCTCCCCGCCATGTACCGGCGCCTGATCGCGGCGGTCCGCCAGGCGGACTCCCGCTCCTGGCTGTTCGTGGAGCCGACGGTCCTGGTCGGGCTCGGCGTGCCGACCGAGCTGCCGCCGTTCGCCGACCCCCGCTCCGGGGCCGACCGGATCGGCTACGCCCCGCACTTCTACGACACCGCCGTCGAGGCCGGCCAGGACTGGGACCCGTCCGGCGGCTTCGTGGAGAACTACACCGCCGCCGTCACCGCCTACCCGCGGGCCCACCGGCTGCCGGTGATCGTCGGCGAGTGGGGCCCGCCCAGCGCCCGCACCCCCGGCAACCGCGAACTGGTGCGGCGTCAGACCGCCGCCATGTCCGGCTTCGCCGAGGGCTGGGCCATGTGGTACTGGTGCAGGGGCAACGGCGGCTACTGCGCGCTGGACCCGCAGGGCCTCCCGGCCCCGGGGCACGAGCCCGCCTTCGCCCCGTACGCCCGGGCGCTGGCCGGCACCCCGCAGGACGAGACCTTCCGGGACGGCGCCTACGCCCTCACCTTCACCGCCGGCGGGCGCACCGCGGGCGGCAGCGGCGGCTGGACCGAGATCACCCTGCCCGCCACCGCCTACCCGAGCGGCGCGAAGGTCACCGTCTCCGGCACCCGCGCCTCGGTGCTGGACGTGGAGCAGCCCCGGGACGGCCGGGCCGGCACCGCCCGGGTGCTGCTGCCGCAGGCCCGCCCCGGCACGGTGGTCACGGTGCGGATCACCGGCCGGTAGCGGGCCCCCTGACGACGGGTCAGGACGGTCAGCCGTCCAGGCCCCGGCGGGCCAGCAGCGGCTCCAGTTCGGGGGCGCGGCCCACCACGTTCCGGAAGCAGGTCAACGCGTCCACACTGCCGCCTCGGGAGAGCAGCTCGGTCCGGAAGACCTCGCCGCTCTCCCGGACGCCGCGCCCGTTGGTCTCGAACCAGCGGACGGTGTCGGCGTCCAGCACCTCGGACCAGATGTACGCGTAGTACCCGGCGCTGTAGTCGTTCGAGAACACGTGGCTGAAGTACGTGGTCCGGTAGCGCGGCGGGATCAGCGGCTCGGCCAGCCCGGCCTTCGCCAGTGCGAGCGCCTCGAACTCCCGCGCGTCCCCGATCTCCTCCCCGGCCGGCACGGTGTGCCAGGCCCAGTCCAGCAGCGCCGCCGCCAGGTACTCCACGGTCCGGAAGCCGTACCCGAACTTCTCGGTGGCGGCCATCCGCTCCACCAGCTCGGCGGGCAGCGGCTCGCCGGTCAGGTGGTGCCGGGCGTAGTTGGCCAGCACCTCGGGCCGGGTCATCCACATCTCGTTGACCTGCGAGGGGAACTCCACGAAGTCCCGCGGCACCTCGGTGCCCGCGAAGAACGGGAAGCGCACCGCGGAGAACAGGCCGTGCAGCGCGTGGCCGAACTCGTGGAAGAGCGTGCGCACCTCGTCCCAGGTGAGCAGTGCCGGCTCGCCGTCCGCCGGGTGGGCGATGTTCAGGTTGTTCACCACCACCGGGCGCTGGCCCAGCAGCTCGGACTGCTGCACCAGTTCGTTCATCCAGGCGCCGCCGCCCTTGGACTCCCGGGCGAAGAAGTCCCCGACGAACAGGCCCAGCGAGGAGCCGTCCGCCTCGAAAACCTCGAAGACCCGCGCGTCCGGGTGGTACGCCGCCAGGTCGGCCCGCTCGGTGAAGGTCAGCCCGTAGGCCAGGTTCGCGGCGAAGAACACCCCGTCGTGCAGCACCCGCTCCAGCTCGAAGTACGGGCGCAGCTCGGCGCTGTCCAGCTGGTACTCGGCCTTGCGGACCCGCTCGGCGTAGAACTGCCAGTCGTGCGCCCCGAAGTCGGTGACCCCGTCGACCCGTTCGGCGAACGCGGCCAGCTGCCCGGCCTCCTTGCGGGCATTGGCCACGGCCGGCGGGATCAGCTTGGCGAACAGCTCCTCCACCGCCTCCACGGTGCCGGCCGTCTCGTCCGCCACCACGTACGCGGCGTGGCTCGGGTAGCCCAGCAGGGCCGCCCGCTCGGCCCGCAGCGCGGCCAGCTCGACCGCCAGCGGGCCGTTGCCCTCCACCGCCCGGTCCAGCGAGGCCGCCATCAGCCGGGCCCGCACGCCGCGGTCGGTGAGCTCCGCCAGCTCGGACTGGTTGGAGAAGTTCTTCAGGCTCAGCACGTAGGTGCCGTCCTGGCCCAGCGACCGGCCGTTGGCCGCGGCCGCCGCGACCGCGCCCGGCGCGAGGCCGGCCAGCTGCCCGGCGTCGTCCAGCACCAGCGCGTTGGCCCTGGTCCCGGTGAACACGTTCTGCCGGAAGGCCGACTCGGCCGCCGCCATCCGGGAGTTGAGCTCGCGCATCCGCGACTGCTGCGCCTCGTCGAGGCGGACGCCGGCCCGGACGAAGCGCGCGTGGTGGCGCTCCAGCAGCCGCAGCGCCTCGGCGTCCAGGCCGAGCGCCTCCCGCCGCTCGTACAGCGCGTCGAAGCGGGCGAACAGGGCGCGGTCCAGCAGGATCGCGTCCCGGTGCGCGGCCAGCCGGGGGCTCAGCTCCGCGTCCAGCTCCTGCAGGCGCGGGCTGGTGTCCGAGGAGTTCCTGTTGTCGAAGACCAGCCGGACCCGGCGCAGCAGGGCACCCGAACGCTCCATCGCCTCCACCGTGTTGGCGAAGCTCGGCGGCTCCTCGGAGGCCGCGATGGCGGCCGTCTCGGCGAGCTGGTCCGCCATGCCGCGCTCGAAGGCGGGCAGGTAGTGCTCTTCCCGGATCGCGGCGAAGGGCGGCAGTTCGAACACCAGGGTGCTGGGTGCGAAGAAGGGGTTGTCCGTCATGCCCGCGACCATACTCGCCCGAAGGGGCCGACAGGGCAGGTGGTCAAGCCACCAGGGGCGCGAGGAACTGCGCGGGTCCGGAAGGCGTCCCACCTGCACCTTACGCACCGTCAGTCAGTTGCACGTGCTGCCGTACCCCTGCGCGCCCCGCGGCGGAGCCGCAGATCAGCAGAGCCCCGCGCCCCTGCGGGGCGCAGCCCGGTGCGGCCAATCCACGGGCCTGTCGGCGGCGGGCGGTAGCGTCGGGGCCGAAAGTCTGTTCCGGTACGTGCAAGGAGGCCCCGTCGTGGTGGCGAGGATCGCGGTGGTGCCTGCGGAGCACGGCCCCGGCGGGCGGATGGTGGAGCTGACCGAGGACGGGCGGCCGGTGGGCGGGCCGGTGAAGGTGGCCGACCTGGCGGCGGCGATGGCGGAGCGGGAGGCGGCGGTCCACCCCCGCTGGGTGTTCGCCTCGGCCGAGAGCGCCTACGCGCCGCTGCTGCCGCAGCAGGTGGCGAGGTGTCACGACCTGCGCCTGGTCGAGGCGCTGCTGCTCGGCCACGAGGGCCGCTGGGGCGCACCCCGCAGCCTCGGCGCCGCCTGGGCCCGCCTCCAGGGCTCCCCCGTCCCGCCCGACCTCCCGGAGGCCGCCGGAGGCGAGGAGCAGGACAGCCTCTTCGCCCCCGACCGCCTCCAACTCCCGCCCGGCACCGACCCGCTGGCCGCCGTGGTGGCCGTCCACGCCGACCAGCTGCGCCGGATCGGCGAGACCGAGCACCCCGGCCGGTTCCGCCTGCTGGTGGCGGCCGAGTCGGCCGGCGGCCTGCTGGCCACCGAGATGGCGCGCGACGGCCTGCCCTGGCGGGCCGACCTGCACGACCGGCTGCTCACCGAGCTGCTCGGCCCCCGCCCGCACGTGCCCGGCACCCAGCCCAGGCTGCTCGCCGAGCTCGCCGTCGAGCTCCAACGCGCGCTCGGCGGCCGCCCGTTCAACCCGGACTCGCACGCCCAGGTGCTCAAGGCCTTCGCCGACCAGGGCATCCGGCTGAACTCCACCCGCAGTTGGGAGGTCCGCGGCGTCGACCACCCGGCGGCGCCGCTGCTGATCCGGTACAAGGAGCTGTCCCGGATCCACGCCGCGCACGGCTGGGCCTGGCAGGACACCTGGGCGCGCGGCGGCCGCTTCCGGCCGGAGTACGTGGTCGGCGGGGTGGTCTCGGGCCGGTGGGCGAGCCGCGGCGGCGGGGCGCTGCAGATCCCCCGGGTGCTGCGCGGGGCGGTGGTGGCCGATCCGGGCTGGGCCCTGGTGGTGTCCGACGCCGCCCAGCTGGAGCCCCGGGTGCTCGCCGCGCTCTCCGAGGACGCCGGGCTGGCCCGCAGCGCGGCCGGCGGCGACCTGTACGCGGCGCTCGCCGCCACCGCCTTCCAGGGCGACCGGGAGAAGGCCAAGCTCGGCCTGCTCGGCGCGATGTACGGCCAGACCAGCGGGGACATCGGCCCGCTGCTGGCGACCCTGCGCCGCCGCTACCCCGCCGCGATGGGCTACGTGGAGGCGGCCGCCCGCACCGGCGAGGAGGGCGGCATGGTCCGCTCGCGCCTGGGCCGCACCTGCCCGCCGCCCTCGGCGGACTGGCTGGACCTGACCGAGGCGCCGGACACCGCCGGGGAGGCGGGCGCCCGTTCGGCCCGGGCCCGCGGCCGCTTCACCCGCAACTTCGTGATCCAGGCCAGCGGGGCGGACTGGGCGCTGGCCCTGCTGGCCGCGCTGCGCCGCCGCCTGACCGCCCTGGCCGACGGGCCGGACCGCCCGCACCTGGTCCTCTTCCAGCACGACGAGGTGGTGGTGCACACCCCGGCCAACCTGTCCGAGGCGGTGGCCGCCGCGGTGGAGGAGAGCGCCGAGGAGGCCCGGCGGCTGGTCTTCGGCGACACCCCGGTGCGGTTCCCGCTCACCACCGCCGTGGTGGAGAGCTACGCGGAGGCCAAGTGAGGACCTGACGGGTCCTCAGAGCTTGCGGAAGCCCCGGGCGTCCTCGGCCGCCGCCACCACCTCGTCCAGCCCCGCCCCGGTCGAGGCGGTGACCACGGCGGCCACCGCGCCCTCCACGAACGGCGCGTCCACCAGCCGCACCCCGTCCCGGGGATGGTCCTCCAGCGCGGCCACCGTGGTCAGCACCGAGCTGCCCAGGTCGGCCAGCACCACCACCCCCGCCGGGCTCCAGGCCTGCGCCACCTCCCGCACGATCAGGTCGTAGCTGGTGCCGAGCCCGCCGCCCTCGGTGCCCGCCGCCAGCCGTACCGCCACCTGGCCGGAGCCCAGTTCGGCCAGCAGGTCGCGGAGCCCGGCGGCCAGGCCGGGGCTGTGCGAGACCAACACGACGCCCACGTGGTTGCCCATGCCCCGACCCTAACGGCGGCCGCCTCGCCTGCCCAGACGACCGGTTCGCGCCGAGCGTGTCGGATCTCCCGCCCCCGCGCTCCCGGTTGACGTAACGTCGGCCGCAGGATCCGTTCGAGGGAGGACCACCGGTGAAGAAGCTGATCAACGCCCCGGAGGACGTGCTCACCGACGCGCTGGCCGGATTCGCCGCCGCCCACCCGGAGTTGACGGTGGACCTGGAGCAGCGCGTGATCCACCGGACCGCCCGCCCGGCCACCCCCAAGGTGGCCCTGGTCTCCGGCGGCGGCTCCGGTCACGAGCCCCTGCACGGCGGCTTCGTCGGCCCCGGCATGCTCGACGCGGCCTGCCCCGGCGAGGTCTTCACCTCCCCCGTGCCCGACCAGCTGCTGGCCGCCGCCCGGGCCGTGCACAGCGGCGCGGGCGTGCTCTTCGTGGTGAAGAACTACACCGGCGACGTCCTCAACTTCGAACTGGCCGCCGAGCTCGCCGAGGAGGAGGGCATCGAGGTCCGCACCGTCCTGGTCGACGACGACGTCGCCGTCCAGGACTCCACCTGGACGGCCGGACGGCGCGGCACCGGCGCCACCGTGATGGTCGAGAAGTGCGCGGGAGCGCTCGCCGAACGGGGCGCACCGCTCGACGCGGTGGCCGCCCTCGGCTCCCGGGTCAACGCCGCCTCCCGCTCCTTCGCCATCGCCCTCACCGCCGCCACCACCCCCGCCGCCGGCAGGCCCGGCTTCGACCTCCCCGAGGACGAGATCGAGGTCGGCGTCGGCATCCACGGCGAACCGGGCCGCCGCCGCGAACCCCTGCGCCCCGCCGCCGAACTCGCCGCCGAGGTGGTCGACACCGTCCTGGCCGACCACGACCTCACCGCCGGGGACGAGGTGATCGCCCTGCTCAACGGACTCGGCGCCACCCCGCTGCTGGAGCTCTACGTGCTCCACGGCACCGTCCGCGACCGCCTCGCCGACCGCGGCATCACCATCGCCCGCAGCCTGGTCGGCAACTACGTCACCAGCCTCGACATGGCCGGCTTCTCCCTCACCCTCACCAAGGCCGACCCCGAACTCCTCGACCTCTGGGACGCCCCCGCCACCACCCCGGCGCTGCGCCGGCCCTGAGAGGACCTCACCCGTGGACACCGCCCTCGCCCTCGCCTGGCTGCGCGCCGCCGCGGCCGCCGTCGAGGAGCACCAGCAACAGCTCACCGACCTCGACACCGCCATCGGCGACGGCGACCACGGCACCAACCTGCGGCGCGGCTTCGCCGCCGTCCTCCCCGCCGTCGAAGGCCTGGACTCCGCCGGCGCCGTCCTCACCAAGGCCGGCACCACCCTGATCTCCAAGGTCGGCGGCGCTTCCGGGCCCCTCTACGGCAAGGCCTTCCGCGCGATGGGCACCGCCCTCACCGCCGGCTCCTCGTTCGCCGACGCCCTCGACGCGGCGCTCGCCGACGTCCGACGGCTCGGCGGCGCCGCCCCCGGCGACAAGACCATGGTCGACGCCTGGGCCCCCGCCGCCGCGGCCTACCGGCTCACCGGCTCCTACGCCGACGCCGCCACCGCCGCCGAACGAGGCGCCCTCGCCACCACCCCCCTCCAGGCCCGGAAGGGCCGCGCCTCCTACCTCGGCCCCCGCAGCACCGGCCACCAGGACCCCGGCGCCACCTCCACGGCGCTGCTCTTCCGCGCCCTGGCCGACGCCGGGTAGACGTCGAGCGCGCGAGGAACGCACGGGGTCACGCCGGGGGCGCGAGGAACTGCGCGCGGGGGAACGGCACCACGTGCAACTGGCTCGCCTGCCCCGATCTCACACCGGTCCGCCTTCCGACTCGCGCAGTTCCTCGCGCCCCTGGCATCACCGGTTCAGTCGGTGCGACTGATCAGGAGCAGCAGCGCGTCGTCCCCCAACTCCCCGCCCGTGTGCACCAGCAGGTCCGCGTACACCTTCCCCACCGCCGTCTCCAGCTCCGCCGCCGAGCGCGCGGCGTCCCGCACCAGCGGCCCCACCCGCTCCGCCAGGGGGTAGAAGTCCCCGGACCCCTTCCGTCGGGCCTCCACCACCCCGTCCGTGCAGAGCACCAGGACGTCCCCCTCCCCGAACGGCGCCTCCATGCTCTCGGGCACCCCCGCCGCCATCGCCCCCAGCCCGAGCGGCACCCACGGGTCGTCGGCCTCCAGCACCGTCACGGTCCCGTCCCGGGAGACCACGATCGGCGGCACGTGCCCGTAGTGCATCAGCTCCACCACGCCCGGCCGCCGGAACTCCGCGAACAGGGCGGTGGTGAACTCCCCGTCCGGCACGTGCCGGTCCACGCTGACCTCGACACGGGCCGCCACCGCCGTCAGCCCGCTCTCGTCGTAGGCGGCCTCGCGGAAGGCACCGAGCACCACCGCCGCGGTCTGCACCGCGCCCAGTCCCTTCCCCCGGACGTCCCCCACCAGCACCCTGGTCCCGTTCGGGGTCTCCAGCACCGAGTAGAGGTCCCCGCCGATCCGGGCGGAGTCCGCCGCCGAGGCGTACCGCACCGCGAGCCGCAGCGGCCCGACCACCGGCCCGGGCGGGCGCAGCAGGGCGCGCTGGGCGGCCTCGGCCACCGAGGAGACGGCGGCGAAGGCGGCCGCCCGCCGCATCCTGATCCGGGCCACCCAGGCGCTGAAGACGGAGAGCACCAGGTAGCTGACCACGGCGCCGAACAGGAACTGACCGTTGTTCAGGTCGGCCACCTGGTCGTAGTGCCCGAGCCCGATCAGCGCCAGGAAGCCGAGCAGGCAGACGAGCAGCAGTTCGACCGGCCGCAGGGTGAGCGCGGCCAGCGAGGGGACCACGACCATCAGCGGGGCGAGGTAGCTGTCCCGGCCGGTGACCAGGTCGGCGAAGACCACCAGCAGCAGGGCGCTCAGCGCGGGCGTGGCCCGGCGCCGCCGGGAGAGGTCCTGGAGGTCGGTGGCGAGCAGGGCCCGCTCGCGCCGGGCGGGCGGCAGCCCGGCGGCCTTGGGCATCGTGGGCGACTGGGCGCGGACGAACCGGGACACATACCGAACATAGCGGAGAAATCCCCCACCACCCGCGCGTCCCGAGGGCAATGCCGCCCGAAATGACCCTTTTGTCATACCGTACGGACAACGTGACGCCCACTCACCCCACTCACCGAGGGAAGGGTCTTCGCCGATGTCCGACCACGTCCGAACGCGCACGGCCGCCCCACCGAAACCGACGTACTGGCTGAAGCTCTTCCTGACCGGCCTGGCGCTCTGGGTGGCCACGGTCGTGGTCACGTTCTTCACCGACAACAGCAACCTGGTGCCGACCATCGTCCTGCTCGGCAGCTTCCTGGTCCCGGCCACCTTCGTGGTCTGGGCGTACGAGCGCTACGCCGACGACGTCGGCCTGGAGCGGATCGCGGCCTGCTTCGGCGTCGGCGGCATCATCGGCGTGCTGGGCGCCTCGGTGCTGGAGACCTACCTGCTCTCCCCCTCGGTCTGGATGTACCTGGGCGTGGGCCTGATCGAGGAGGCCGTGAAGCTCGGCGCCCTGATCCTGGTCGCCCGCCGGATCCCGGTCAGCGGCCTGCGCCACGGCCTGGTGCTGGGCGCCACGGTGGGCGCCGGCTTCGCGGCCTTCGAGAGCGCCGGCTACGCCTTCAACGCGGTGCTCACCATCCAGGGGCTCTCGCTCAAGGACCTGGTGGAGACCGAGATCCTGCGCGGCATCCTGGCCCCGGTCGGCCACATCCTGTGGACCGGGATCATGGGCGGTGTGCTCTTCCGCGAGCGGCGCGGCCTGCACTTCCGGCTCAACGGCCCGGTGCTGGCGACCTACCTCGGCGTCTCGCTGCTGCACGCCCTCTGGGACAGCATGAGCGGCATCGCGGTCTGGCTGGTCGCCCGGACCACCACCAGCGACTTCCAGCGCTCGCTGTTCGAGCTGGGCTACATGCCCACCCCGACCGAGCAGCAGGTGCACCTCTACACCCTCTACAACGCCCTCGGGTTGATCCTGATCTCGCTGGGAGGCCTGGGCTGGCTGCGCTCGCTGGTCCGGCAGAGCCGGACGGCGCCGGCCCCGGCGACCCCGGTGACCTGACACACCTCCGATCACCCGACGAACACCACGTCACCTGACGAACCGCAGGTCACCTGACACACCACGCACCCACCGACGGGCGGCCCCGGGATACTCCGGGTACCGCCCGTTCGGCGTCCCCGGGGCGCGGCCCTGCGGACGGTCGCGCACCCAGTGTGTCCGTCCGGTTACTCTCGGCGGGCGACGTGACGACCGCAACACCGCGCACTGATCGCCACCCGATGCGTGGAATACCCCCTGGGGGTATGGTGTTATCAGAGTCGAACCCAGCCCCTGCGGAAGCCCATCGGAGGCACCCATGTCCAGCACCGTCACCTACTCCGTCTCCGGCATGACCTGCGGCCACTGCGAGAAGTCCGTCCACGAGGAGGTCTCCGCCCTGCCCGGCGTCCTCGACGTCCTGGCCGACGCCAAGGCCGGCACCGTCACGGTCTCCTCCGCCTCCCCGGTCGACGAGGAGCAGCTGCGCGCCGCCGTGGACGAGGCCGGATACGAGCTGGTCGGCCGCACCGCCTGAGCCCCCACCCCCTCCGGGGGCCGCCCGCCGGCCCCCGGGGCACGACCCGAGGAGAGCAGCCAGCGATGAGCACCACCGCACCGGGCATAGAGCCCGACGCCGTCCACGACCGGGTGGAACTCGCCATCGGCGGGATGACCTGCGCCTCCTGCGCGGCCCGGGTCGAGAAGAAGCTCAACCGGATGGACGGCGTCCAGGCCATCGTCAACTACGCCACCGAGAAGGCCCGGGTCGACTTCGGCCCCGAGGTGAGCGTCGCCGACCTGATCGCCACCGTGGAGCGCACCGGCTACACCGCCGAGCTGCCCGCCCCGCCGGTCACCGAGGCCGCCCCCGCCATCACCGAGCCCGCGAAGGCGCCCGACCCCCTGCGCGACCGGCTGGTGGTCAGCACCCTGCTCACCGTGCCGGTGGTGCTGCTGTCCATGATCCCGGCGCTGCAGTTCGACAACTGGCAGTGGCTCGCCTTCGCCCTCACCGGCCCGGTGGTCTTCCACGGCGGCTGGCCCTTCCACAAGGCCGCCTGGACCAACCTCAAGCACGGCGCCGCGACCATGGACACCCTGGTCTCACTCGGCACCCTGGCCGCCTTCGGCTGGTCGGTCTGGGCACTGTTCTGGGGCCACGCCGGCATGCCCGGCATGCGGCACGAGTTCTCCCTCGCGGTCGGCGGCGCCGACGCCTCCTCCACCCTCTACCTGGAGACCGCCGCCGGGGTCACCGTGCTGATCCTGCTCGGCCGCTGGCTGGAGGCCCGCTCCAAGCGCCGCGCCGGAGCAGCCCTGCACGCCCTGCTCGACCTCGGCGCCAAGGACGTCGCCGTGCTCCAGGACGGCCGCGAGGTCCGGCTGCCGGTCGGTCAACTGACCGTCGGCACGCGCTTCGTGGTCCGCCCCGGCGAGAAGATCGCCACCGACGGCACCGTGGTCGAGGGCACCTCTGCCGTGGACGCCTCGATGCTCACCGGCGAGTCCGTGCCCGTGGAGGTCGGCGTCGGGGACGCCGTCACCGGAGCGACCGTCAACGCCGGCGGCCGCCTGGTGGTCGAGGCCACCCGGGTCGGCGCCGACACCCAACTGGCCCGGATGGCCAAGCTGGTGGAGGACGCGCAGAACGGCAAGGCCGCCGCCCAACGCCTGGCCGACCGCATCTCCGCCGTCTTCGTGCCGGTGGTCATCCTGCTCGCCCTGGCCACCATGGTCACCTGGCTGCTCGTCAGCGACAGCCCCACCGAGGCCTTCACCGCCGCGGTCGCCGTGCTGATCATCGCCTGCCCCTGCGCCCTCGGCCTGGCCACCCCGACCGCCCTGATGGTCGGCACCGGCCGCGGCGCCCAGCTCGGCATCCTCATCAAGGGCCCCGAGGTCCTGGAGACCACCCGCAAGGTCGACACCATCGTGCTGGACAAGACCGGCACCGTGACCACCGGCAAGATGACCCTGCTCGCCGTCCACACCGCCGACGGCGTCTCCGAGACCGAGACCCTGCGCCTGGCCGGCGCCCTGGAGCACGCCTCCGAGCACCCGATCGCCGCCGCCGTCGCGGCCGCCGCCACCGACCGCCTCGGCACCCTGCCCCCCGTCGAGGGCTTCGAGAACCTGCCCGGCCGCGGCGTCCAGGGCGTCGTCGAGGGCCACGCCGTGGTCGCCGGCCGGGAGCAGCTGCTCACCTCCTGGTCGCAGTACATGACCCCCGAGTTGGCGAAGGCCAAGGCCGAGGCCGAGGAGGCCGGCCGGACGGCCATCGCGGTCGGCTGGGACGGCGAGGCGCGGGCGGTCCTGGTGGTCGCCGACGCGGTCAAGCCCACCAGCGCCGAGGCCATCACCCGCCTGCGCGCCCTCGGCCTGCGCCCGGTCCTGCTGACCGGCGACAACGCCGCCGCCGCGCGGTCCGTCGCCGCCGAGGTCGGCATCGACGCCGCCGACGTCTTCGCCGAGGTCCTGCCGCAGGAGAAGGTGGACACCGTCCGCCGCCTCCAGGCCGAGGGCCACTCGGTCGCCATGGTCGGCGACGGCGTCAACGACGCCGCCGCCCTCGCCCAGGCCGACCTCGGCCTCGCCATGGGCACCGGCACCGACGCCGCCATCGAAGCCGGCGACCTCACCCTGGTCCGCGGCGACCTCCGCTCCGCCGCCGACGCCATCCGCCTCTCCCGCCGCACCCTGGCCACCATCAAGGGCAACCTCTTCTGGGCCTTCGCCTACAACGTCGCCGCCATCCCGCTCGCCGCCGCCGGACTGCTCAACCCGATGATCGCGGGCGGCGCCATGGCCTTCTCCTCGGTCTTCGTCGTCGGCAACAGCCTCCGCCTCCGCACCTTCCGCGCCCGCTGACCCCGTCTCCCCCTCCCGGTCCGCCCGGCACCGTCCCCCCGGTGCCGGGCGAACCGGCATGTGGTGCTGGACTTCGACGGTGTCCAAGTGGGGCTCTGTCACTGGAAGTTCGACGGGCTCTCGATCGGCTGGGGCACCATCGACACCTCGGCGGCCATCGAGCGCGGCCTGGCCGACCCGGAGTACGTCCGCCACGCGGCGGGGCGGTGAGCAGCGCCGTCAGAGCAGCCATCAGAGCAGCCAGCGGGCGACGGTGACGCCGCCGACCGCGGCGAGGGCCAGGAGCGCGAGCGCGGCGAGGCAGAGGACCGCGCACCCGAGCCACCCCCGGTAGTCGTCCCCGGCCGGGGCGGTGCTTTCGTCGCGCTGTCGGAGGTGGTCCCCCGCGGTGTGCCAGTACACCGGCCGGCACAGGTGTGCCGAAGCCGCCTCGCGGAGCCCGACCAGCCGGGCGCGGGCGGTCTCCGTCGCGACCTCGCGCTCCGAGCCGTACCAGCGGAGCGCCACCATCCGGTCGAGCGGGTTCGGGTGGCGGGCCTCGAAGGCCGCTGTCTCGTCCGGGTCGCGGTCCTCTTCGAGGTAGGCCCAGCGGCCCGCCTCGACGGTCTCGCCGTACAGGCGGTAGACCTCGGCCAGACGCCGCCTGGCCGTCAGGTCCGCCGGGTACGAGCCCACCAGGCTCCGCAGGCGCTGGCGGGCGACGGGTATCCGGCCGGCGCGGAGGTCCGCGTCGACTCTCAGCAGGGTGGTCTCGACTGTCACCGGAGCATCGTGACGTGGAAGGAAGTGCAGGTCAAAGGGGTTATGCCCGACCGGCGGCGGAGCCCGCTCGGCGGGGGGCGGTTTCGGGGCGGGTCCGGGTTGGAATGTCCCGGAGTAGTCCGTGTACGACATCAGGGAGGGCGCGATGGCTCTCGAGGGCGAGTACGACCCGAGCCCGATGCAGTGGATCCGCGAGCAGGTGGAACTGTACGAGGGGTCCGGCGGCACGGAGGGCACCACGCTCTGGGACACCGGGCTGCCGGTCGTCATCGTGACGATGCGCGGGGCGCGCAGCGGCCGGATCCGCAAGGTGCCGCTCATGCGGGTGGAGCACGAGGGGAGGTACGCGGCGGTGGCCACCAAGGGCGGTTTCCCGCGCCACCCCGTCTGGTACCACAACCTCAGCGCCAACCCGCTGGTGGTCCTTCAGGACGGCCCGGAGCGCCGCACCATGACGGCCCGTGAGATCACCGGCGAGGAGAAGGCCGAGTGGTGGGAGCGGGCGGTGGCCGCCTATCCGACGTACGCCGAGTACGAGAAGACGGCCGGCCGGGTGATCCCGGTCTTCGTCCTGGAACCCGGGCCGGTGTAGGCCCGGGCGCGGAGGCGGACGGAGGTCAGACGAGGGCGGTCGGGCGGGACGGCTCGTCCGTCTCGGCGGCCGCGGCGCGCAGCGCCGCCTCGACGCGGCGGTTGCTCGTCATGGTGGCGGTGACCACCGTCATGGTGAGCAGCAGGCCGGCCGCGACGAAGATCGGGGTGCGGACGTCGTAGGCGGTGGCCAGCCAGCCGCCGAGGAAGGCGCCGAAGGGGGCCGCGCACATGGACAGCATCCGGGAGGTGGAGGCGACCCGGCCCATCAGGTGGGCGGGGACGATCGCCTGACGGAGCGACGGGGCGAGCACCATGGTGGCGCCGATGCCCGCGCCGCAGACGGCGAGCCCGAGGCCGGCGACGTACGCGTTCGGGGCGGCGGCGACGGCGAGGATGGCGAGGCCCTCGACGGTCGCGGTGCAGGTCAGGGCGGTGCCGGTGCCGAGGCGTCGGCCGAGGAGCGAGGCGAAGCCCGCGCCGAACAGGCCGCCGACGGCCTCCGCGGTGAGGAGCAGGCCGTAGCCGGAGGCGCCGACGCCGAGGCGGTCGTGGGCGAACAGGGCGAGCACGGTCTCCATCGCGAGGAACGCGACGTTCCCGACCGCGGGGCGCAGTGCGAGGCCGAGCAGCAGACGGTCCCGGAAGACGTGGGAGGCGCCGGCGCGGGCCTGCTTGAGCAGCGACTCGCGGGCCTCCGGGGCCGGTACGGGCACGGCTGGCAGGGAGCGCACGAGCAGGGCGGAGAGCGCGAAGGAGAGCGCGTCGGCGAGCAGCGGGACGGCGCGGCCGAGGGCGAGCAGGGCGCTTCCGGCGGGCGGGCCGGCGAAGCCGGAGGCGGCCGTCTGGGTGCCGCGCATGCGGGAGTTGGCACGCTCCAGGAGAGCGGCGTCACGGCCGAGCAGACCGGGGAGGTAGGCGGTGGCGGCGGTGTCGAAGAAGAGTCCGCCGAGGCCGAGGAGGAAGGCGACGGCCGCGAGGAGGGGGATGGTCAGGGCGTCGAGGGCGAGGGCGGCGGCCGGTACCGCGAGCAGCAGCGCGCGGGCCGCGTCCGCCACCCACATGGTGCGGCGGCGGTCCCAGCGGTCGACCAGTGCGCCGCCGAGGATGCCGAAGAGCAGCCAGGGGAGGGTGCCGGCGGCGGTGACGACGGCGATCGCGAGCGGGTCGCGGGTGAGGGTGAGGGTGATCAGCGGCAGGGCGGAGTGCAGCACTCCGTCGCCGAGGGAGGAGACCGTCTGAGCGGTCCACAGCCGTCCGAAACCGGTCGGCAACTTCTGTACGGCAAGGGTCACTTGGTGGTCTCCTCGGCCTGGTCGGCCTGGTTGCGGGAGCTGGGGTGGAAGAGCGCGAAGACGAGCGAGGTGTCCGGGAGCGACGGGTCGGAGAGCGCGCGGTACTCGTCCACGAGGGCCTCCAGGCGGGCGCCGAGCTCAGCGAACTGCTCGTCGGTGAGGCGCAGGTGGGCCATCCGCACGTGCCGCTCGCCGTCGGGCGCCGAGGCCTCCAGGTCGGCCACGGCGTGCCGCATCAGCACGTCGGGGCCGCCCTCCCCCGGGTCCGGCAGCACGATCGAGCGCGCGGCCATCGCGTAGTACCGCTCGATGACCCCCCGGACCTTCCTGGTCCGCACCACCTTGATCAGGCCGGCCCGTTCGAGGATCCGCACGTGGTAGCTGGAGCTGCCCTTGGCGAGGCCGACCCGGTCGGCGACCTGGGTGATCGTCGAGGGTTCGAAGCGGAGCACGGCCATGATGCGGTGACGGGTGAGGTTGGAGACGGCGCGCAACTGCTCGTCGGTGGAGAGGTGAAGCGCCTCGGGAAGATCATCGTTGGTCACACCCCCAATGGTCAACACTTCTTGACCATTGCGCAAGGGTTTTCTCACCGGCCTTGCCCGGTGTGCGTCGGGGCGCCCCGGAAAGCCCGCCGACAGCCCCTAGCCGGCCCGGTCAGTGGGCGGTGTCGGACGTCCCGGGGTCGGGCACCCGCTCGGCACTCGCCTGGACCCTGCCGAGCTGGGCACCCTGACCGCTCGTCAGCACGTCGAAGGCGGCGAAGGAGGTGTTGAACACCTCGCCGGAACTGTCGACGACCACCACGGTCACCGTCACCGGCGTGCTGGACCCGGCCGTGGACGGGGGCGGGTAGGTGAGGGTCCAGGTCGAGCCGCAGTTCGGGGAACCGTAGCCTTCGATGACGCTGCTCGGTGCGCCGCCGATGTGGGGGAACCCGGGGATGTCCTTGAAACTGCGGTAGCCCTTGGCCTCCAGCGCCTCGCCACACGTGACGCCGTCCAGCGAGCCGTCCGGGTCGTCGAAGGCGGCGTTGTAGGTGACCGGGTACTCGGTCGTCTCGGCGCGGGCCGTTCCGGCGCCGGCCGCCACCAGCACCAGGGCCGCGGCGATCTGACAGGTGACCAGTGGTCCTCGGGTCACGGTGTCCCTCCACTTCCTCACGCGCCAGCCTCGCGCCCGGGGCCCGTCGGCGCATCCGGACCGGCCCGGACGTGTGGTGGTCCGCACCCGGCGTCCCGGTCAGGCAGCGCTCCGACCTCCCGGCTGACGGCGCAACCGCATCCCGCCGAGGACGAGCGCCGCCCCTGCGGCCACCGCGCCGAGGTAGGCGGGCGACGGCAGGTCGACGAGCTTGTGCGCCCAGCCCCACTCCACGCCGAAGAAGGTCCGTGACACGAAGCCGATGAGCCCTTGGGCCCCCACGACGTAGCCGATGCTCTCGATGATGTATCCGATGGTGATCCGCATGCACCGAGCTTCTCGCGGGCGGCGCCTGGTGATCGTCCTCCGCAGGGGCGAGAGCGCGGTACACCGAAGGTTGCAGGTGCGCGGGAGACGGCGCCGCTCAGTCGGAGTTGGACCACAGCAGGACGGCCGGGCCGTCCGGGGTGAGGACCGGGACCCAGGCCTCGTCCGTCTCGGCGGCACGGCTGTCGTCCAGCCGGAGCGGGTGGGGGTGGTCGACGGCGCCGTCGGAGGTCCAGTAGCGGAGGGCGGAGACGGCGGCGCCCAGGCGGAGGCGCTGCTCGGCCGTCCAGCGGTGGTCAGCGGCCCCGGCCCCGCGCAGGTCGCGCTCGAACAGGGCTCGCAATGCCGCGAGTTGGGGCGCACCGGCGAGCGGGACCAGGAAGCCCTCGACCTGGCCCTGCCGGTTGGTGGTGCCGCCGTACTGCTGGTGGTAGACCACCCGGGTGTCCGCCTCGACCACCAGGCAGAGCCAGTCACGGCCGGCCGTGCCGTCCGGGTCGAGGGGGACGTGGTGACGCTTCGTCATGGGACCCAGTGTGGCAACCGGGCGGTCACGGGCTCCACGGGATTTCGGTGGGGAGGACGGTGGCGAGCTCGGCGAGGGTGCCGGTGAAGGCGGTCCAGGAGTCCTGGGTGTCGGTGTCGTCGGTGTGGGGGCCGCGGAACCAGTGGAGGTAGGCGTCGATGTCCTCCAGGGCCCAGCGGAGGCGGTAGTGGGCGAGGGCGGCGGGGTCGACGGGGTGGCCGGTGGTGGCGGTGTAGCGGGCGAGGTCGGCGGGGGTGGGGTCGAGCAGCCAGAGGTCGCGTTCGGGGGTGGCGAGGGCGACGGTGTCCCAGTCGACCAGCAGGACGTGGTCGGGGTGGCGCAGGAGGTTGCCGGGGTGGGGCTCGCCGTGGGTGACGACCCCGGGGACGGAGGTGAGGGCCTCGGTGGTGCGGTCGAGGTGGGCGAGGGCGCGGCGGAGGGCAGGGAGGTGAGTGGCCGTCAGGGTGCGGGCGGGCTCGGCGTACGGGCCGGTGGCCCAGGGGGTGGTGAGGGACGCGAGGGCGGCGTCGAGGCGGGGACGGTCGGAGAGGCCAGGGTGGTGGACGGGGGTGCCGGGTGGCGGGGCGGTGGTGTGGAGGCGGGCCAGGGCGTCGAGGAGCAGGCGGCGGTCCGCGGGGGCCAGGCGGTCGAAGAAGCCGCCGGGGGTGCCGGAGGCGTAGGGGAAGACGCTGAGCGCGTAGCGCGGCGTGAGCCGGAGGGCGGTCTCGCCGTCGGGGGTGGCCAAGGGGGCGACCAGCAGGCCCAGGTGGCGCAGCGACCGGGCGGTGGACATCGCCGCGCGCAGCCCGAGGAGGGCGGAGTCGGGGTCGGGGCCGCAGTGGCTCTTGTGGGCGAGGTCCGCGACGGTGAGGAACCAGCGGCGGCCGTCGGGATCGGTGGCGGTCCAGTGGTGGTCGCCGAAGCCGACGGGGGCGTAGGCCAGGGAGGCGGCGGTGAGGCCGTAGGCGAGCAGGCCGGTGCGGAGCTGCTCGTCGTGGAGGTCGTCCGGTCGGGTCTTCACGCCATCGAGGGTAGTGAGCACGGGACGCCGAAGGGCCCGCCCCACCCCGGAAGGGGAGGACGGGCCCTGAGGAGGCGTCAGACCGCGCGGCGGCTCGTCGTCCGACCATGGGTCCGGTCGACGGTCTACCGGCCGTCAGGCCGGACCGGGCGCCAAGCCGTCGGACCGGACCCGGCGTCAGCCGAGCTTCGCGAGGGCGGCGTCCAGGCGGGCCAGGGTGCGCTCCTGCCCGAGGACCTCCATCGACTCGAAGAGCGGGAGGCCGACGGTGCGACCGGTGACCGCGACGCGGACCGGGGCCTGGGCCTTGCCGAGCTTCAGGCCGTGCTCGGCGGCGACGGCCTCCAGCTCGGCCTTGAGCGCGTCGGCCTGCCAGGTGGCCGCGGCCAGGCGGGTGCGGGCGGTGCGCAGCAGGTCGGCCGCGCCGGCCTTCATGGCCTTGTTCCAGGAGGCCTCGTCCTGGACGGGCTCCGGCAGGAAGAGGAAGTCGACCTGCTCGGTGATCTCGGAGAGCAGCGCGATCCGGGACTGCGCCAGCGGCGCCAGCACCGCGAAGGCCTCGGCGTCGAAGTCCTCGCCCGCCCACGGGGCGCGGTCGGCGGCCAGCCACGGCGCGCAGGCCGCCGTGAACTCCTCGACGCCCATCGCCCGGATGTACTCGCCGTTGAAGGAGCGCAGCTTGGCGACGTCGAAGAAGGCCGAGGCGGCGTTCACGTCGGCGACCCGGAAGAGCTGCTCGATCTCCTCGTAGGGGCGGATCTCGACGTCGTCCTTGGGGCCCCAGCCCAGCAGCATCAGGTAGTTGACGAGGGCTTCGGGCAGGTAGCCCTCGGCCAGGTAGTCCTCCAGGGCGACCTTGTCGCGGCGCTTGGAGAGCTTCTGGCGCTTCTCGTTGACGATCACCGGCAGGTGCGCCCAGACCGGCGGGGTGGCGCCGAGGGCCTCCCAGAGCAGCTGCTGCTTGGGGGTGTTGGAGAGGTGCTCCTCACCGCGGATGACCTGGGTGACGCCCTGCTCGACGTCGTCCACCACGTTGGCCAGCAGGAAGACCGGGCTGCCGTCGCCGCGGGCGATGACGAAGTCCTCCATCGCCGAGTTGGGGAAGGCGGGCTCGCCGCGGATCAGGTCCACCACGACCGTGGTGCCCTCGTCCGGGGTGCGGAAGCGCAGCGCGCGACCCTCGGCGTACTCCAGGCCGCGGTCGCGGCAGTGGCCGTCGTAGCCGGTCTGGGCGGAGCCGGTGCGCTCGGCGAGCTGCTCGCGGGTGCAGTCGCAGTGGTAGGCGCGGCCGGCGGCGTAGAGCTTCTCGGCGGCGGTGCGGTGCAGCGGGGCGTTGGCCGACTGGAAGTACGGGCCCTCGAAGGCCTCGTCACCCTCGTGGATGCCGATGGCGGCCAGGGCGCTGATGATGCCGTCGGTCCACTCGGGCTTGTTGCGGGCGGCGTCGGTGTCCTCGATCCGCAGGACGAACGTGCCGCCCTGCTGTCGCGCCGTCGCCCAGTTGTACAGGGCGGAGCGGGCACCCCCGACGTGGAACATGCCGGTGGGGCTCGGTGCGAAACGGACACGGACGGAACGGGATACCTCGGTCATGGAGGGAAGCCTACTGACTCTCGGGACCTTCCATGGTCACCGGGCCCCCTGACGCACCCCGCGCCCGGCGGCCGGACCGCCCTGGGCGCACGCCCCGGCCCGTCCTCAGGACCAGCGCCGCTGCCCCGCCCGCCACTGCTCCACCCACTCGGCGAAACCCCACGCCGCACCCGTGATCGGCACCGGGGTCACGCCCACGTCGGCCACCATCCAGACCTCGCCCCGGTGCGGCCCGGTGCCCCAGTGACGGCTCGCGCCACTCCGGGGGGAACGCTTCGCGCAGCGCGTCGAGGACGGCCGGACCGGGGGCGACGGGACCGGCGGGCCCGGGGCGGTGGCGCGTCCGCGCGGGGCGGACCGGGGCGGCGGCTCTTGGAACGGGCGGGTGGGCGGCACTAGGCTGCGCCGGTGCTGGCGGAACAGGGATTCCTCGGACGGGTGGAGCGGGTGCTGCGTCGGCCGCGGGTGACCGACTCCGTGTTGGCGGTGGCGTACACCGTGGCCGCCTTGGTGCTGGGGCAGGAGCCCGAGCCCGGGGACTGGCACGCGCTGGACGTCCGGGGCGCGCTGCTGACCGTGCTGATCGGCGTGGCACTGGCGGCCCGACGGATGGCGCCGGTACCGGTGCTGGGCGCGACGGTGGCGGTCTGGCTGGTGTACATCGCCCTCGGGTACTGGCCCGTCGTCAACTCCCCCGCGGTACTGCTGGCGCTGTACGCCGTGGCCGTCTCCACGGGACGCGTGGCGACGGTGGCGTGCTCGGTGGCGGTGGGCGCGGCCTGGGTGGTGGCCGGGGTGATCTACCGGGAGCACGGGTCGATGTCCTCGGTCCTGGTGCAGGCGGTGGCGTTCCCGCTCGGGGTGGCGCTGCTCGGCCGGACGGCCGGGCTCGCGGCCGAACGGAGCGTCCGGCTGGCGGAGTTGACGCGACGTCTGCGGGCCGAGCAGGAGGCCCGCGCGGCGCAGGCGGTGACCGAGGCGCTCACGGAGGAGCGGGTGCGGATCGCCCGGGAGCTGCACGACGTGGTGGCGCACCACCTGTCGGTGGTCTCGCTCCAGGCGGGCCTCGCCTCGTACGTCTTCGAGGGCGACCCGAGGACCGCGCGCGGGGCGCTGGACACCATCGCGGGCACCAGCCGGGAGGCGCTGGACGAGCTGCGGCGGATGCTGACCCTGCTCCGGGTCGGGTCGGTCGGCACCGAGGACGGGGCGGTGGAGGAGGACGAGGGCCCGGCACCGGGGCTGGGGCGGGTGGAGGAGCTGCTCGCCCGGGTCCGGGGCGCGGGCGTCGCGGCCGAACTCCTCTGGGAGGGCGAGCCGTTCGCCCTCCCGCCGGGGATGGACCTGTGCGTCTACCGGGTGATCCAGGAGGCGCTGACCAACGTGCTGAAGCACGCCGGCCCGGCCACCGCGACGGTCTCGGTCCGCTTCCGGCCGCACCACCTCACCGTCCGGGTGACCGACGACGGCGCGGGCCTCCGCGACAACGCGGGCGTCCCCGGCCTCCCCGGCGGCGCGGCCTCGGCCGGGCACGGACTGATCGGGATGCGCGAACGGGCCCGGGTCTACCGCGGCACGGTGAGCGCAGGGCCCCGCCCGGAGGGCGGCTTCGAGGTGCTGCTCACACTCCCCGCCCCGCGCGGGCCGGAGGACGGGGAGGCGGCATCCCGGTCTGCTCTCCATTCGGACAGCTCGGACGCCGCGGGCGGGCCGCCCCTATGATCGGCGCGCCGGAGCGATCAAGCTCCACGCTCCCCCGCTCCACGTACCTCCAGGAGGTCCCCATGATCCAGCGAATCGGCAGCAACGCGCGCATGAGCGAGGCGGTCGTCCACAACGGCACCGTGTACCTGGCCGGCCAGGTCGCCGGTGACCTCTCGGCGGGCACCACGGAGCAGACCGTGCAGGTGCTGGCGAGCATCGACAAGCTGCTGGCCGAGGCCGGTTCGGACAAGACCCGCATCCTGCGCGCCGAGATCTTCCTGGCCGACATCGCCGAGTTCGCGCAGATGAACGAGGCCTGGGACGCCTGGGTGCCGGCCGGGGCCGTCCCGGCCCGGGCCACCGTGCAGGCTGCGCTCTACCACCCGGACGTCCGGGTGGAGATCGTGGTCACCGCGGCGGTCTGACCGCGCTGACGGCGGGTCACGGGAAAAACCCCTCGGCCGGTGCGGCGGAGCGCTGCTAGCGTCGGGGGCATGAAGCGCGCAGGCATGGTCCGCACGACGACGCCGGAGAACGTCCCGGCGCGCTGACCCATGACCTGAGTCCGAAGCCCCGGGGCGAGTGCCCCGGGGCTTCGCCGTGTGGTCACTCGCTCCGCCGTACCGCGAGGAGACCGCCGTGCACGACCACCGCCGACTCGGCCGTGAGCTGGACCTGTTCGACACCGACCGCCTGATCGGCGCCGGGCTGCCGTACTGGCTGCCCGACGGCGCGGTGGTCCGGCACGCCCTGGAGGAGTACGTCCGCGAGGCGGAGCGCCGGGCCGGGTACCGGCACGTCTACTCCCCCGTGCTGGGCAAGCGCGAGCTCTACGAGATCTCCGGGCACTGGGCGCATTACAGCGAGGACATGTTCCCGCCGATGGAGCTGGGCGGCGAACAGGTGGTGCTGCGGCCCAGCCTCTGTCCGCACCATGCCCTCATCTACCGCTCCCGGCCGCACAGTTACCGGGAGCTACCACTGCGGATGGCCGAGCTCGGCGGCATGTTCCGGGCCGAACTCTCGGGCGTGCTCGGCGGGTTGACCCGGGTGCGGGCGATCCAGCTGAACGACGCGCACGTGTTCTGCACCCTGGAGCAGGTCGCCGGAGAGGCCCGGGCCGCGCTCGACCTGATCCGGCGGGCGCACCGGGACCTGGGCATCACCGGCGCCCGCTACCGGCTCTCGCTGCCCGGCCCCGGCGGCAAGTACGTGGCGGCGCCGGAGAAGTGGCGGCGGGCCACCGAGCTGCTGACCGAGGTGCTGGACGCCTCGGGGGTGGAGTACGAGGCGGTGGAGGGAGAGGCCGCCTTCTACGGCCCGAAGATCGACGTGCAGGTGGCCGACGGCGCTGGGCGGGAGTCCACCCTCTCCACCGTGCAGGTGGACTTCCACCAGCCGGAGCAGTTCGGGCTGGAGTACACCGGCCCGGACGGCGCGAAACACCGTCCGGTGATGGTGCACCGTGCGGTGATCGGCAGCGTGGAGCGGGCCGTCGCCCACCTGATCGAGGAGCACGGCGGAGCCTTCCCGGCCTGGCTGGCGCCCGTCCAGCTGGTGGTGCTTCCCGTCTCCGAGGCCGAACTCCCGCACGCCGAACGGCTGGTGGCGCGGAGCCTGGAGGCCGGGCTGCGGGCCGAGCTCGCCGGTCCGGAGCTGGGGAGCCTGGGCGCGCGGATCCGGCAGGCGCGGCTGGTGCCCTACCAGGCGGTGCTCGGAGCCCGGGAGGCGGCGGACGGAGCGGTGGCACTGCGGCTTCGCGACGGTCGGCAGGTCCCCGGGGTGTCCGTGGACGGCCTGCTCGCCCGGATCGGCGCGGTGGTCGCCGGGCGGTGGGCCGACCTGTGGGAGGAGGGCACCCCACCGGCCCCCTGACGCGGCACGCGGCACGCGGCACGCGGCACGCGGCACGCGGCGAAGGCCACCTCACACCCCGTCAGCCCGTCCGTCCGGCGTGCGCTGCGCGCAG